>DATHUN010000375.1:0-6100 GCA_035462205.1 Anaerolineales bacterium | reverse complement strand
AGCTGCAGCTTCGTATAAATAGACGGGAATACCAAGCTCGCTCCCGACGCGTTGACCCAACCGTTTGGCGATCGCTACACATTCCTCCATTGTCGCCTCGGAGAGCGGCACGAACGGACACACATCCGTCGCACCGATGCGTGGGTGCTCGCCAGTATGGTTATTGAGGTCGATCAGCTCCGCGGCGGTCTTGATGGCGCGGAAGGCGGCTTCCTCAACAGCAAATGGAGAACCCGCAAAGGTCAGGACGGTCCGGTTGTGGTCGAAGTCCGAGGAACGGTCGAGCAATCGTGCTCCTTCGACGGAGGTGATCGCCGCCACAATCTGGTCAATAATTTCGGGGCGTCGTGCTTCCGAAAAGTTAGGGATGCATTCAATTAGAGTGGTCATGGATTTTGATTTATGATTCCTATCTTGGGACGAATTGGCTCTGTCAATTATAAATGCTGATAGACTTGGCGGGAGGTCAACAATATAGAAGGAGTATCTACTATCGGGTACAGTATGTCGTTGTGAACGGCCGTAGGGAGTGAAGAATCCCGCCGCTTCGCGGCGGAGACCCTTCGCTCCGCTCAGGGTGACATTAGCCTTTGTCCTCGGACTTAGGCACTCTCAATATAGATATGGGAAGGAGAAGAATTTGTGGATAAAAATCGTTCCATGCCTCCCGGGGTAATCATTCCCGAAATTCCGTATGCAAACATCGATCGGGCGGCTGATTGGTTATGCAATGCATTTGGCTTTAAGAAACGTCTCCAAATTGGAAACCACCGCTTTCAACTTTCATTCGGCGACAATTCCATCGTTGCTATTGAAGGAAATGCTTCCAATCCATCCTTTGCGGTTATGGTTCATGTGGAGGAGGTCGACCGCCTCTATGAACAAGCTAAATCTATGGGTGCACGGATCATCCATCCACCAGCCGACTATCCCTTTGGCGAACGGCAATTCACAGTGGAAGATATCGGTGGTCACCGCTGGACCTTTTCGCAAACCATCGCAGATATTGATCCAGCCACCTGGGGTGGGACAGTGTTTCAGATATCATAATGAATAGGAGCTCTTTATGAATCCAACGGACGTTGAACATCTTCGAAGAGCTATTCGCGTCGCACAAGCCGCGCGAGATCATGGCAACCATCCTTTTGGCGCGATCTTGGTGGATGAAAACAACCAGATGCTCTTAGAAGCAGAGAATACTGTCGTCACAGAACGAGATTGCACGGGTCACGCCGAGACCAATTTGATGCGGCTTGCTTCACAACAGTTCGCCCCGGAGAAGCTAGCGCTTTGTACTCTGTACACAAGCACGGAACCCTGCGTGATGTGCGCTGGCGCAATCCATTGGGGGAATGTGGGACGGGTTGTGTATGCGTTGAGTGAAGTTGGCTTGTATGAAATCGCCGGTCCGTCCCCGGACCATTTACTGCTGCCTTGCCGCGAAGTATTTGGACGGAGTCAGCGACTGATGGCGGTGGAGGGACCTGCGCTTGAGCTGGATGCAGAGGCAAAAGCTGTCCATGAGGGATTTTGGTAAGAAACGATGCACGTACACATTTACCTGCATAAACAGGTCTATAATAGCGCTTCTACGCCGCCTACTTTCCTAGCCCATTCCCTACCGCAAATAAAGAGGAGTCTTGATGGAAATTAGCCTTGCTGATGAGCATGCTTATCATTTTATTCCGCAAATTTCTCTCGATGCTGCCCGCGATCGGATCGAAAAGAAGAAGACGGCTCTTGTCGCCGGGATGTTCGGGACGCTGATCACGCGTCCGAATCCGGCCGACATCCAGCTTGTTTCGGTCGAGAATCGCCTGGAACCGTTTTGGATGATCACTGCCGCGAGTCGCACATCTTATGACCGCCAACAGGTCTACACCATCCAGGTAAAAGGCGAGGAAGTGCAGGAGGTCACGATCTTTGGACACCGGCTGCGCTTGAATTCCACGCGGACTCCATCCCTTACGTTGAACGGGATCGAACATTGTGTGGAAGAGCATCACGTCACCCATTTCTTCGATGGCCTCACCGGTCAAAAATTTGACCTTAATCGATTTCAAAAGTTTAGCAAAACCGGGATCACCGACCTGGAACATTTTGCCCTTGAGGGCGTGTTGATTGTCCCTGCCCAAATGAAGGCGAGTGCAATCATCCGGCAGGTGATGAGTGAAGTCGTCCAGCCCGTTAGTAAGGCACAGATCATCCACAACGAGCGCGTGGATATCGAAGCCCTGGAGTTGAACTTCCGTCCGGTCTACGCGTTCGAATATGAGTGGGCGAGCAAGGGGAAACGCGTCGTGGTGGAGTTCGACGCTCTCCTGGGAGACAGCCGCACCGGCGGCCGCAAATGGAACGACGAGATCAAGGGGATCTTGAGCCGCGATCTTTTCTTCGATGTGACCGCCGATGCCGTAGGTTTGTTGGTACCTGGTGGAGGCATTGCTGTAAAACTGGTCAAGGCAGTTGTGGACCGCGGAAGGAAATAAGGAGAAACAATATTGAAAGTCCTCGAAACCGACCGCATGATTCTTCGCCATTTCGCCGATGAGGACGCCGGGTTTATCCTCGAGCTATTAAATGAGCCATCTTTCATTCAGAATATTGGCGATCGCAAAATACGATCCCAGGATGGAGCAAAGTTATATATCAAGAACGGTCCGCTGGCGAGTTATGCTCAGCATGGCTTCGGTCTCTATCTCGTTGCGTTGAAGGAAACTGGCGAGTCGATCGGAATGTGTGGTTTGATCAAGCGCAACACGCTCGACGATGTAGATATCGGCTATGCATTCCTTCCCAGATTTTGGTCCAAGGGCTATGCCGTTGAATCGGCATTGGCTGTCAAAAATTATGGGCGAGATGTTATCGGCTTGAAACGGATCGTCGCCATTACCGATCCGCAGAATGCCGGCTCCATCCGTGTGCTCGAGAAGATCGGCATGAAGTTTGAAAAGATGGTCAAATTATCGGAGGATGATATCGAGCTAAAGCTATTTGCTGTTGATCTTTAGCGTGAGCGGAAACATTATGAGTTTGGACATTGCTCTTTACCGATTACACAATCAACGTTTATCGCAAACAGACTTTACCAAGCCAGCCGAAGTAGTGAGCTGGATGGGTGCCGTCCAGTCTCAGGATTTTGCGGGAGCAAAATGGGCCATCGGACTTCGCACAAACGGACTGAGCGAAGCGGACGTGGAGCGCGCCTTTGCAGAAGGTTCCATCCTGCGCACACATATTTTGCGCCCCACCTGGCATTTTGTCACACCGACAGATATCCGCTGGATGTTGGAACTGACCGCGCCCCGGGTCCGTGCACAGATTGGTTTTATGGATCGCCAGCTAGAATTGGACAAAGAGATCTTTACCAATAGTAACAAAGTTTTGACAAAAGCCTTGCGCGGTGGAAACCAGTTGACCCGCGCGGACCTTGGCGCCGCGCTTCAAAAAGAGAAGATCAACACCGACGACCTGCGCCTCGGTCACTTGATGATGCACGCCGAACTGGACGGAGTAGTCTGCAGCGGAGCCAGACTTGGCAAACAATTTACCTATGCCCTGCTCGAAGAGCATGTGACTGAACATAAGAATTTACAGCGTGAAGAAGCACTTGTTGAACTCACCCGCAGATACTTCAGGAGCCATGGTCCTGCGACGTTGAAGGATTTCGTCTGGTGGTCGGGTTTATCGGTCGCCGATGCCCGGATGGGGCTGGAAGCGATCCAATCTGAGTTTCACCAGGAAGTGATAGAAAAAGAAACATATTGGTTTGCCGAGCCGTTAAGCAAAGAAATAAAAGCGAGTAACAGGGCCTATTTTTTGCCCAACTATGATGAATATACGGTTGGTTACGCCGACCGCAGCGCGATCTTTGATCATTCGCATGTAAATAAATTGGATGCACGCGGAAGTGTCCTCGCCCAACATGTCGTTCTGACTGCAGGACAAATTGTGGCATCTTGGAAACGGACGATTAAGAAAAACGGGGTCGAAATTGTAGTAAAGCCTTTCCGGGAACTAAAGAGGTCCGAAATAAAAGCAATCATCGGGGCCGCCGAGCGTTATGCACTATTTTTGGGACTTTCCTTTGCCTTGACATTTGAAGAGACACAATAGAGTTGATGAGTTTAGGAGAAACTGAATGGATAAAGGACGGCTCCAAGCGTTTAGCGATGGTGTTTTGTCAATTCTTATCACGATCATGGTTTTGGAATTACGGGCACCGGAAAACGTCGATCTTTTTGCGTTATTGCCTCTACTGCCCAAGTTCGGAAGCTATGTCTTGAGTTTTATCTTCCTGGGAATTTATTGGAATAATCATCACCATTTGTGGCAGGCGGTGGAAAAAGTCAATGGCTCCGTATTGTGGGCAAACTTGCATCTGCTGTTTTGGCTTTCTTTAATTCCTTTTGCCACGAGCTGGATGGGCGAACACGACTTTGCTACTATACCCGTAGCTCTGTATGGAGTTATTTTATGCCTGACCGCACTTGCCTACTATATTATGGTACGGGTATTGACGGCATATCATGATGACCATTCCTTGCTCGCCGATGCACTCGGTACCGGCAGGAAAGAACGTATATCGCTGCTGTTGTATGGGGCTGCAATCCCGCTCGCATTTCTACAGCCGTGGATTGCCATGATATTGTATGTGACGGTTGCCATCATGTGGCTTATTCCAGATCCACGGATTGAAGAGAAAATTGAAGAGGACCATGCCTAAGTACATTGCCTTTCTGCGTGCGATCAACGTAGGCGGAACGACTTTGATCAAGATGACCGATTTGAAGAAGATGTTCGAATCGTTTGGCTTGGACAATGTGCAAACCTACATTCAGACTGGGAATGTGGTCTTCGAGTCCCCTGAGAAAAACTCGTCCGTGTTGGAAGAGCAGATCGAGCGTCGGCTGGAAAAGGCTGTGGGGAAACGAATTCCGCTCTTTGTGAGAACGATCCGGGACGTTCAGAAAATGGTACACGCTTGTCCCTTTAATCCGCAGGATGGAGAGATTGTCCATGTCGTCATTCTGCAAAAACAGCCGCACAAGAAAAATGTGGATACATTATTAGCTCTTCGAAGCGATGCCGATGATTTTGCGACTAAAGGCAAAGAAGTGTATAACCTTCGTCGTGACCGTGATCAATCTATTTTCTCGAACAATTTGATCGAAAAAACTTTGGAGGTTATGGGGACAACAAGAAATTTCACAACGATTAAAAACCTAGCAGAAAAATACGCCTAACATAGACGCGATTCCTTTTTGTAACATGGACTTTCCTTTATCGTTAATTTGGATAAAGGTGCTTCAATGAATAAATTCATGCAGATTGAGAAAATTGCATTTGGCAAAAGTAACATTGCTCTCTGCGCGCTGCCAAACGACATTGAAGAACTTGAACAGACAGTCAATCAGATGGGACTGGTAGATCGGCCGGTCGTTGTGCTGATCGGCGGGCATATCCTGCCGGAACATGCAAATATCACCTATCAGGCCATAGAAGTGATCGCCAAAATGGCTGAGATATTTGATGCGGCTGTAATCTGCGGTGGAACGGATGTGGGGGTGATGGCTGCCATTGGAAAATCGCGCGGGCGAAGTGGATATCAATTTCCCTTGATCGGCATTGCACCGGAAGGAAGTGTGACGTGGCCCGACGGTCCTCGAAATAGTATGATGGCTTTCCCAGGGAATGAGCGAGAGCAGCTAGAGCCACATCATTCCCATTTTATTTTAGTGCCGGGAAGTGAGTTTGGCGACGAGACCAAATGGATCGATCGCGCTGCCACAATGATCGCAGCCGGGAAAGACAAAGCGGTTATGGTTCTCATCAATGGCGGCAAGGTTTCGCAGCAAGACGTCGAAGAGGGGCTACGCGCCAACCGTCCTTTGATCGTCCTCTCAGGGACGGGCCGCTTGGCAGACGACATCGCGAGTCACAACGTCCGGAACAGTTTGATTAAAGTGATTCCAGCGCACAATCGGCGCCTGCTGGCAGAAACGCTCAAAGCGATGCTCAGCTAAGGATACAAGATCTCCTGAAGTTTCAGGAGATTTTTCTTTTTGCAATTCCTGTATAATCTAAGCCGGATGCATAT
>DATHUN010000374.1:0-2685 GCA_035462205.1 Anaerolineales bacterium | reverse complement strand
AAAGCCTGCTCGGTGTGCCTATTCCTCTGCCATTTTCATTTTGTGACGCACAAGTGCCTGCCTGATGATGCGCTCGAAGAAGACTTTGTAGCCACCTTCGTCATAAAGGATCATATAATCCGCGGGACCATACTCCTCCGGGGTCAGCATGATCGCAGGATTCGGATTAATCTCCAGAACAAATAATTCACCCTGCTCGTTCATACGGACGTCACATCGTCCGTACGCGACTCCATGGATCGCCTTGTACATGCGAATGGCAATATCCTGCAATCGTGCCACCAAGTCCGGATCGGTAACTTCCTTGAAATTAAAGGGAACATTGTAATCCCACTTGACATCGGTATGCCAGAATTCCTCACCTGGAGGGAAAATCAGCTCGGCCGGGGGATAAGCGATTGTATTTTCCAGGTGATCGGGGTCATCCACCACCAGGACGTTATACTCCTTGCCCACGATAAACTCTTCCATGCGTGCAGCACCAAATTCATTACAAATGCGCTCGACTTGTTGGACGAGTTGTTCGGCCGTATCGACGCGCGATTCGCGGAACATACCTGTGCTACCATAACTCTTGGGATGCTTGACCATAATCGGGTAATGCAGATTCCCAACCAGCTTCTGCGCTTCTTCGACGCTGGTGACACGATATCCCTTTGCAAACCCGACTCGATGCGCATCGGCGGCGGCCTGCATTTCTTCGCGCGTTGGGTCGAAGAACGTTGAGTCGGCACCGGTGAAGGGAAGATTTAACTCCTCCAGTGCACGGACGACATCAATGCCTTGGTACTTCCATTCGGCTCCCTCTTCATGACCCTCGCATAGATTGAGATATACGTCGAATTCATTGCGAGCAGCCAGGTTACGTAACACATCCTTTACAGGATCTGTTAACGTCACCATTTGCCAATCGAAACCTCCTAAGTAAGGAGCAGGATTGAAATCTTCAGGATCTTCATCTGTGAGCACACACACTCTCATCATTCACCTCATCTCGTTGGAAAATCGTCTAATGCAATACAAATAGTTTTGTAATTATGACACAAACTCATCTTGTGACAATGTTATTGAACATTAAAGTTTGCATGCGAGTATTTATGTATAATTGCGGATTATGAAACCACTGAAACGATCCTCCACTGTTTTTCTGATTCTGGGACTCGCATTTCTTAGCTTGGGAATTGCCACCGATCAAACAGCATTCTCCTGGGTTGCCATTGTGTTCGTTTTGATTTCTCTTCTTACAGGTGGAAGATGGCTGAGACCGAGAAAATAAACTCGCGAAAAAGTCGCCCTTGACGCGACCTTCTTTTTTTGCTAAAATATTTAGGTAAGCCTAAATTTTATTTTAGTCGTTGGAGAAACCTATGCGGTATATATCGAGACGTGATTTTCTCAAGGTCGGCGGATTGGCTTTCCTGGGCACAGCGGGTGCTAGTACGGCACTTACTCATAACAACTCTGTTGTCCATCCAGAACAAAGTGATCCACATGCAACCCACATGATGCAACAAGGCGAGCATGGTGACTTGCCCGGTACGGTTGGCGACGTGGACCATGACAAAAATGGTTTCAACCCAACGGATACTTTGACTGATTTTGATTACGGCGAAGTCTCCACATTGCCGAGTGGGCAAACTTTACGTGAATACAAACTTGTGGCTTTCAATAAAAATATCGAAGTCGTTCCCGGTATAGAATTCCCTGCCTGGACGTACAACGGGCGGATTCCCGGCCCCACGCTTCGAGCGACCGAAGGCGATCGAATTCGCATCCATTTTAGCAATGGAAGCAATCATCCCCATTCGATGCATTTCCATGGCTTCCATCCCAGTGAGATGGATGGTGTACCGGGCACAGGACTCGGCGGACTGGTCGAACCCGGAGGTAGTTTTATTTACGAGTTTGATGCCGAGCCGTTTGGTTTGCATCTTTATCATTGTCATGTGTTCCCGCTTGCACGTCACATTGCCAAAGGTCTTTATGGCACATTTATCGTCGATCCCAAAGAAGGGCGTCCGCCTGTGGATCGCGAGATGGTTATGGTAATGCACGGTATCGACGTGGATTTTGACAATGCAAATGACTTTTATGCTGTCAACGGGATCCCATTCCATTATCAAAATCATCCGATTCAAATCGGTGTCGGTCAAACAATTCGTATTTACCTGGTCAATATTCTGGAGTTTGATCTCATCAACTCATTTCATCTTCATGCAAACTTTTTCCACTACTACCCCACGGGCACGAGCCTGACGCCATCCGAATTTACCGACACTATCATTCAAGGGCAAGCCCAGCGCGGTATTCTGGAGTTTTCTTATAAGTATCCAGGCATGTATATGTTCCACGCTCATGTAACTGAGTTTGCCGAGCTGGGATGGAATGGCATGTTTGAAGTGATCTCGTAGAGGTGACCCATGACTCAAGCCGCCCCTCCAACGACCACCAACCGCTTTACCATCCGGACGTTGATCCTGCTCCTCATTCCAGTCGTTCTGCTGGCTGGTGTGATTGTTCTGTTCCTCTCTACAGGTGGTGGACTTCGTCTTGAGTCGCCCGCGCCCGTGGAAAGCCTGCATGTCGAAAACTATATCCTTAAGCGCAATAATATTGATTTGTTCATCCGCAATACGGGACCCGAAGAACTGACGATCGCTTCTATTATCATCAATGATGCGGTCA
>DATHUN010000373.1:0-2938 GCA_035462205.1 Anaerolineales bacterium | reverse complement strand
TGGGTAGGAGGAAGCGGTTTCCACTTCCCCGGCAAGTTTCAGCAGCATATCCCAATCCCGTTTGTATTGGGCGGAGTTGTACGCAAACCTGGCGGGATCATCGGGAAAATCGCCGAACCAGTAAACCATCTCCACCTGCTCGGGTGCAAAGGGCTGACCATCGTTCAGGTGCGCACCGGCTTGGACCACCATAGCCCGGTAGACGCGTGTCTGCATGCGGGCCGCAAACCACTCATTGCGCGGTCGCTTGCGATAGGTCTTCCAATCGTAAATAGTCGCCTTGCCATCTTTGACGCTAATGAGATCATATTTCGCAAGCAGGCGATATTTGCCAAGCGGGGCAGAGAGCGTCGTTTCGGAATAGGTCTTTCCCAGGTTTTGCCCTTTGCTAAATTCCTGCCAGTTGGACCACCAACGCTGCAGATTGGGTGTGTTGGCAAGCTTGCCGATTTGTTCGGCTGAAATGCCGATCAAATGCTGCTGGATCAGGCGGTGGAAGTATTCGCCTTCCTGCTGGTGTTTCTCATTTTCCAGGGCCGGCTCCGACTCCAGGGCAGGATAAGACAGTCGCTCCAGATAGCGCAGTTTGAAGCGCAGGGAGCAGTCTACATAATCCTGCAAGGAGGACTGCGAAAGCAGGCTGATCGGACCGCTGTTCATAACTGGGAATTATAGCATCATGTGCTGCAACGTTTGGAAGGCTCGTACGTTATACTTGCATAAGTAAATTTTTATAAGGAGAATGTCATGGATTGGCTTGCACAACCCGAAACCTGGATTGCGTTTCTCACGCTAGTGGCTTTGGAGCTCGTGCTGGGTGTAGATAATGTAATTTTCATCTCTATTTTGGCAGGGAAACTGCCTCAGGATCAACAAAAGAGGGCTCGTACGACCGGAATCATGCTGGCGGTGATCACCCGTGTTTTGCTGTTGCTGTCGCTCTCATGGATTATCGGCTTAACCGACCCCCTCTTTAGCGTTGCTGGCTTCGAGATTTCCGGACGTGACCTGGTATTACTGGCCGGTGGTTTGTTCTTGATCTGGAAGAGTGTACATGAGATTCATCAAAAGCTGGAGGGCGAGGAGGGACAGGGGTCGGCAAAGGTACGAGCTGCTTTCTGGAGCGTGATTATCCAGATTATGCTGCTGGATATTGTATTTTCGCTGGACTCTGTGATCACCGCTGTCGGCATGGTGGACGAAATCTCGATTATGATTTCAGCTGTGGTGATCGCTGCAGGCGTGATGGTTTTTACCTCCACGCCACTTGCCAACTTTGTCGAACGCCATCCCACGGTCAAGATGCTTGCCTTGAGTTTCCTGTTGTTAATCGGTTTTACCCTGATCGTCGAAGGCTTGCACCAGCACATCCCGAAGGGATATATTTACTTCGCCATGGGCTTTTCGGTGCTGGTGGAAATGCTCAACTTGCGCTTGCGTGCAGTGCGCAATCCGGTTGCCTTGCGCGAGCCGTATTCGAAGGCTGTCGCAGCGGGAGTGGCTGCCGACGTGGCGGATGTACCGCTGAGAAGCAGTAAAGATGGTCAGCATAGGCGCAACAAGCAAACATCAAGAAAGAAAAAATAATATATTCAACAACAGCGGATGCGAAGCATCCGCTGTTGTTTTATTGCTTTCCATTCTTTTCTTTCGTAGCTTTGATAAATCCGGAGAATAGGGGATGCGGTTTCATCGGTCGCGATAAAAATTCAGGATGGAATTGACTGCCCATCATAAACGGATGGTCTTTGATTTCGGCAATTTCGATTAATTTCCCATCTGGAGAAATTCCTGAGAAGACCATGCCACCCTTTTCAAACTCATCGCGAAAGGCATTATTGAATTCAAAGCGATGGCGATGACGTTCGTCGACGCGTTCTTCGCCATATGCTGCCGCAGCCTTGGTTCCCTCCTGCAATTCACATGGATACAAACCCAATCGCATTGTGCCGCCCATATCGGTGATGGCTCGTTGTTCGATCATCAGGTCAATAATGGGATATTCCGTACTGCGGTCAAACTCAGAGGAATTGGCATCTTCGTGGTTGAGCACGCCGCGTGCAAAGTCGATGCACATCGTTTGCATGCCAAGACACAAACCCAGATATGGGATTTGCCGTTCTCGTGCATAGCGCGCCGCCAGGATCTTCCCCTCAATGCCACGTGAACCGAACCCGCCCGGGACCAGGATGCCGTCTGAGCTTTGAATGATATCCCAGCCCTTGTCCTTTTCCAGGTCGGCAGAATGCACCCACCCGATCTCCACTTCGACATCGTTCGCAAGGGCAGCATGTTTGAGCGCCTCGCGTACGGACATATATGCATCCTGTAATTCGACATACTTGCCAACCAAAGCCACCTTGATCGTCGGCTTCGGCTTGCGCACGCGCTCGACAAGTTTCTCCCAGGGTTTCATGTCTGGTTGGCTTGTCGCTTTCATATTAAGCTTCTGGACCAGATAGTCACCGACGCCGGCACGCTCCAACAGTAAGGGGACCTCGTACAACACGTCACTGGTCACCATTGGGACTACGGCTTGCCTCTCTACATCACAGAACAGGGCGATTTTGTCACAAAGTTCCTTATCGACAGGATAATCGGAGCGGGCGATGATCATGTTAGGCGAAATACCGATCGAGCGCAATGCCGCCACCGAATGCTGTGTGGGTTTGGTCTTGATCTCGCCGGTAGCGCCAATATAAGGCAGCCAGGTCACATGGATGAAGAACACGTTGTCGCGTCCGACCTCATTGCGGAGCTGGCGAAGTGCCTCGAGGAACGGCTGTGACTCGATGTCGCCGACCGTGCCGCCGATCTCCACAATGACCACATCTGCTTGGGTCTCCTTGCCGATCCCTGCAACCCGGCGCTTGATCTCGTTGGTAATATGGGGAATCACCTGGATGGTGCCGCCGAGAAAATCGCCGCGGCGCTCCTT
>DATHUN010000372.1:0-7434 GCA_035462205.1 Anaerolineales bacterium | reverse complement strand
TACCAGCCAGTAGCCCAGCGAGCCAATTAGGCCCGTAAAGAAGCCGGCTGCGTTTGTAAAAACGGTCGTATAAAAAATGGTGAAGAGGCCCCAGAACAACGCACCATATTTCCACCAATCGCGATTCCAGATCATGCCAATGGCGATAGAGATGATAAACAGCAGAACAACGATTGCGCCGATAATCCCTAGCGCCCGCGCGTCCAATGCGTTCACGGAAGCCGCATCGGTGGGAATCGCAACATTCAAACGCGATTGCAGCAGCTTAATAGGAAGGGCGGTTAGCATCGGCAATACAAAAGTGCCAAAGAGAATCAACAGGTCGAACGAACGCTCCTGCAGGAGATTGGTCCAGCCATAGCCAAGGAACAGAATCACGACAGCCACGATGAGACCGAGAAATGCCAGCCCAAGAAAAATCTCAGACGAAGAAATTCCACTCGTGGCAGGAGCAAGCGGATTCGGTCCGCCGGTTGGGTTCGCTGGCGCAGCGGTTTCCCCGCTCGCGATGGTGCTGGACTGCTTGTTTGCGATGCCCACACCCAGTCCAACCGCACCGAGGAGGATGGCGAGTGCCAGGACGATCACGAACGCTTTATACAGCGCGGGATTGTTCTCCCAAGGCTTCCGTGTAATCTGAGCGATGAAAAAAACGGCGAGGTAAAGTAACGCCTGGGCTGCGTAAATAAACGCCGTCTCCTTTGTCAGGAAGTGCAGCAGTGTACCAAGCGTCACGAAATATAAATATCGCCGTTCTCCCTTCTCCAGATAACGCAGGATCCCATAGAGCATCGTTAAGCCTGCCATGCCTGTGAAGGATTCGTTGCGTACGTACCTCCCATAGTAAAGCATGTACGGTGAAACAACGAGCAGGAGCGCCGCGATCAACGCTCCCCATCTACCGAGATAGTCGCGCCATGCCCAGATCATGCAGACAGTTGCGATGCTAAACAGTACCGCCGGAATGCGCGCCGTAAAATCGGAAACGCCAAATATGAAATAGTTCAACGCGACCATGTGGAACTGAAGTGGACCATGCATCATGGGGGTGTGTTGGTAACCCTGTCCACGATAGAGGAGCCACGAGAAATAAGTATGCAGGCTCTCGTCATGGCTCATGACCCGCGCTTCGAGGTTATAAAATCTTGTGATGATGGCAAGAATGACAATTCCCGCAAAGATGGCGATTTCGTTGGTGATCGCCGGCAAGGCTGGATGAATGGATCGTTCGAGCCAGGAAGTTTTGTTTTCGTTATCCATAAGACCTTATCTTGAGTTGAAATCTGGTGACTTATACTTCAATCTTAGGCTTCTGACAAGTTTGCGCGTAAGAATTGCTTAATATTTACCGCCATTCAGCCTCCCGGTGTAGAGGTGATTTGAAGAAGGGTGGGCGTGAACGTTGTCGTCGAGCCATTTGCCGTCGGAGTCGTATTGCAGGTCGGAATCAGTAGCTGCATACCAACCCGCATAACGTCTGGTTTCAGATTGTTCGCGGATAGGATCTGTTCCTTCGATACCTGGAACTTGTCCGCTACGCTGGCGATGGTATCGTTCTCACGAACCACATATTGGGTCTCTTCACATGGCTGTGTTTGAGTTGTGATCACTAACTTTGTAGAGGTCGAGGGAACAGGAATTGGTGCACTCGCCGACAGCGGGTCGAATGAAATCGGTTTCGACAGATTGAACTGCCAGGCACTAAACAAGAACACCACGAACATGACCCCAATCGCCGCGATACGTGTAGCCAATATCATACCAGGTGAGGTTTTCGGGTGAGCCCGAGCAGTGAGAACGCTCATCGAGAGGGGGACGGGTTGCCGGTTCCATTGCCGTTGCAGTAGCGGGCGCAAAATGGTTTCTACGTTTTGGATGCTCTCTGCATAACGCTGGCAGTCGCTGCAGGATGCAAGATGGGAATCCAGCAATTGCCTTTGGCGGATACTCACACCTCCATCCAGTCCAGATTGGATTAAGTGGCGTGCTTCCTGATGTGTGATCTGCATCTTATTTATTCTCCATCCAGGTCGTCCAACGCATCTCTTAGTTTTTCGCGACCGCTGTGTAATCTGGAGTGAATGGTTCCTTCGTTTACAGAAAGTATTTCCGAAATTTCGGCAATCGATAGCTCATGAAAATAGCGCAACACCACGACCGTGCGAAATTTTTCATCCAGTTGGTTAAGGGATTGCCAGAGGACAGCTTCTTTCTCATTTTGAATGACAGCCTCTTCTGGCAGCACTTGTTTTTGATGATCAATTTTGAATATGGCCGTCAGTACCACACCGAGCCGGGCGATCGATTTTCGTTTGCGAAGCACTGTACGGCTGTGATTCAGTGCAATCGTATACAGCCAGGCTTTAAAGGATTTTTTCTCCTGGTAGGCAGGTAAAGATCGGAGCGCTGAGATAAAGGTTTCCTGGGTAATTTCATTCGCTTCTGACGAATCGCCAACGATGGACAATGCCAGTCGAAAAACACCGTTCTCATATTGACGTACCAACGTCTCGATAGCGTAAGGTTCGCCATCGAGACAGGCTGCCACAAGCCGCGAAGGTTGGATTACATCCATGCGTTCCATAGGATTAACGCCTCTCGCCCCCAAAACCTTCACGATTAGTTCATTACGATCCATTTGATATTTTGCGTGTAGGCAATAAATCACAATTAAAATACACGATAAAAATTATCATTAAGAATGCAAATCGCCAGCCAGTTGACCACAACCAGCCTGGATATCGATGCCACGTCGCATACGGATTGTGCATGGAATTCCAGCCTGCTCCAACGTTTCTTTGAACACGAACGCCCGCTGTCGATCGGTAGCACGCCCTGCATACCCGGCCGTAGGGTTAAGGGGGATCGCGTTGACATGACACAATAGACCTTTAAGACGTGCTGCCAGCTTTCGAGCGATCTCTGGCGTATCATTAACTCCGTTGATCAGAGCCCACTCGAAGGTGACGCGTCGTCCCGTTTGCGCAACATAGTAGCGACAGGCTTCGATCACATCCTCGATTTTATAGCGCTTGTTGACAGGCATGATGGCGAGGCGCTCGTCATCGTCGGCGGCGTGCAGCGAGATGGCGAGGTTGACCTGTCGCTTTTCGTCAGCGAAACGCCGGATTTGCGGGACCAGGCCTACGGTCGATATGGTGAACCGGCGAGCGCCAAAGTTGAATCCATCCGGGTCGTTGAGACGGTCAACCGCCGCCATGGTATTGTCATAGTTATGGAAAGGCTCGCCCATCCCCATGAGGACGATATTCGTAACCGATTCGTTCACGTCCCTGAGCATCCGGGCGTAATACATCACCTGGGCAACAATTTCGCCGCTCGTCAGGTGGCGCTTGAATCCCATTTGGCCGGTGGCACAGAAAACGCAGCCCATGGCGCACCCCGCCTGGGTGGAGATACACAGCGTACGCCGGTTCTTTGCACCTCTTCCGGTGGGGGAGGCGCTGATCTGCGGATTATCCGCCGGGTCGCCATAGCGCATGAGGACTGCTTCAATAAGGTGCTCATCCGGCAGCTCAAACAGGGTCTTGCGAGTGAATCCATCGGAGGAATCTAAGTAGGTTTTCACCATGAATGCAGAGAATGTGAAATGCTCTGCCAATTTGTCGCGCAAAGATTTTGGTAGATTTGTAAACTGCTCGGGAGAGTTATAAAGCTGCTGGTACAAACCCTGCCAGATTTGCTTGGCGCGGTAAGCAGGCTCGTTCCATTCCTTTAGCAGGTTGGTGAGCGTAGGAAAATCTAAGTCATAGATCAACATGCTAGGGATTGTAGAACATAATCGAGAAGGGTGCAACCGTCATGCCAGGCGTTGCCTATAGTTCAGCTATTCCGAACCGCATCTGGCGTTGAGCAAAAAGTGGATGAGTGGTTCTCATCCACTTTTTTATCCGATCAATTCGCTCAAATCACTGGCAATGATGTCGGGCGGTGGACTCCATTGCTCGGCCTGTCCTCGCGTGGATACTCCAGAAAGTACGACTGCAGTCGGACATCCGACCACCTGACCCGCGGCGATGTCAGTCTCGAGCCGGTCGCCGACGACCAGTGTCTCTTCCCTTTTGGTTCCAAGCCTCTCGAGCGAGAGATCCATCAAAAATGGAAAAGGCTTGCCGGCCACGATCGGCAGGACGTTCGTGGCAGTGACAACAATGGAATACCAGGCACCCGCGCCCGGAACCTGACCGCGTGGGGTGGGAAATGTCTTATCCGGGTTGGTCGCATAAAACGGAATTCCTGCCCGTACCAGTAAGGCCGCCTCGGAAGCTTTTTGAAAGTTGATCTCACGGTCCATGCCCATGACGACGACTTGTGCCTGCGGAGCGTTTTGGAGGGAAACGATTTCAAAGCCTTTGTCCTCCAGCGGCAAACGCAGCCCATCTTCGCCGATCATAAAGACCTTTGTGCCAGGCGGGAATTTTTGCGCCATCGCCTGCGCCACAGCCTGGGACGATGTGACAACCTGCCATGGCTCTGCATCCACGCCAAAATCTTTTAACCGGGCGACGTATTGCTCCGACGTTTTTGTGCTGTTATTCGTCGCAAAGACAAAGTTGAGCCCCAGCTTGCGGATGCGATTAAATATCGCCGCGAGATCGCCGATGGGCGCATCGGCCTTCCAGATGACACCGTCCATGTCGATAATGAGAGATTTTATTTCTGGGGGAAGCATTACGTTATTTTTGAAACTTCTTGATCAGATAGTTTAGAACCGGCTTGTCAATCCATTCGGCAGCCGGGTCGGCCCGTTCTTCAAAGTTCTCGTTGCCGATGAATTCATTGAATGCATAAATGAAGGCGGTATTCCTTTGGAGATAGCCTTCCTGCTTCAGAATATGTGTGATTTGATTCAAGACCTTCCCTTTGATTGGCACACGTGCCGTTGCGGGACTCTTGCCAAAATACAGCTCATGCATTTCCAGCAATTCCCCAAGCCGCCGGACGGGAGTTTCATGATCGTCGACGCGGTAATCGATCCAGCGATCCAGATAGCCGCCATAGCCACCGTTGGGCTTGACCACGTAAATCGCCGCGGATTGACGTCCGCGCTTGTCGCCGCCGGCGCGGTCTCCCGCTAACAGAGCGGTATATAGCCTGGCAGGCAGATTTCCTTTGGCGTTGAGAAATGCCCTCTCCATGGCGGGGATAACTCTTCTGCCTGCTAGAACATTCCCCTGAATAGCATAGTTCTCCCCGGCAAGGCTGCCGGCCCAAGGAAAACACCCACTTCCGGTGAATGTCACCGAGCCGCCTTTTGAGTCCACCAATCCCACCTGCCGAAGGTCCCGGTGCGGGTCGTCAATCAATAACTGGTCGAGAGTCTGCTGTGCGGAGAGACCGACCGCCATCATTTCGAGTCCACGCGGACCAAAGGAGGTGTTGGCAAACGACTGTGTCGCGACGGCACCTGCGTCCGCTTGCGCAAACGGGACAACCGCACCTACAGCCGGGAACTTCGACGCAACCGCCACTCCCCAGGTTTGTTCCTTCAAATCACATCCAACAATGGAAAAAGTCATCTGCACTTCCGTCCTTCGGACTGGGATTATACCCTTACCCCTGCATAGAACAGAACAAAATGACCACACCGATAAACAAAAAGCCCGCCGGTTTCCCAGCGGGCTTCCACGAGCACGGTATAAAACTAAGATTTTACTTTTTCCGGCACTTCGAGCACATGATCTACCAAACCGTAATCGACAGCTTGCTTGGCTTCGAGGTAGTAATCGCGGTCACTGTCGCGCTCGATCACTTCCAACGGCTGGCCAGTGTGCTTCGCCATGATGCCGAGCAACAGGCTCTTCAAGCGCAGGATCTGCTTGGCTTGAATTTCGATGTCCGTCGCCTGTCCTTGTGCGCCGCCCAGAGGCTGGTGCATATGGATTGTTGCATTCGGCAAAGCGTAGCGCAAGCCCTTTGTTCCCGCGGTCAGCAATACGGTCCCGAAGGAAGCAGTGACGCCAACCGCCACGGTGCTGATCGGGTTCGTGATCATCTGCATCGTGTCATAGATGGCCAGCCCCGCATAGATTACGCCACCCGGCGAATTGATATACATATTGATTTGTCGTTCCGGATCTTCACGGTTCAGAAACAACAACTGCGCCACGATCAAGTTCGCCACCTGATCATCGATCGGGGTGCCGAGAAAGATAATACGCTCTTTCAGGAGCAAAGAATAAATATCGTAGGCACGCTCACCGCGGCCGGAAGCCTCAATTACCATGGGAATGACGTTTTTGAAATCAGGGATCATCATTATCTCCTTTACATTTTGACCAATCATACCGAGTACACGTTGGAATTTCGTTAAAACTTTATCAGGGTTTTACTCAGACTTAGATTCCGCTTCATTCGTGGGGTCGATGAGGCGTTCGTTCTCTGGCGGCGTCTCTTCGCTTGCCGTTACTTCTTGACGCGGTGCAGCTTCCTCCGAGCCAGTTTGCTCTTGTGCAGCTTCCTGTTCGTTTTCAGGTGATTCGACTGGTCCGCCTTCCGAAACCATATCGGATTTCGCCATTTCCGCTCGATATTCTCCCATAGCAATGGATTTCAACACATCCAGGGCGCGGCGGGTGAGGACCCGGTTCGCCGATTCCATTGCCACGGCTTGCGCGACGCGCTGCTGTCCCTGGCGACCGCCGCGGACTTTGCTCAGATCCATGCCCTGCATGGCAAGATTGGACAAGGTCTGGTTGAACTCGGCATCGAGGGCATCATTATCCACCTGGATATTTTCCGAGCGGACGATCTCGTCCAGAATGAGTGAGCGCTCAAAGCGTTTTTTGGCGACAGGCTGTACTTCCTCTGCGAGGAACTGCTCGCGGGTGGTGTTGCGGAGCTTGAAGTAGGTATCCAGGTCCATATTCTGCTGTGAAAGGCGCTGGCTCAATTCCTCCAGGACGTGCTCGCCTTCGTGCTCCAATGCATGCTTGTGATATTTGAGCGTCGCGCCTTCCTTTATCTTCTCGATCAAATCCACGAAGTATTTATCATCGTAATCGGCTTTGGAGCGCGTCTCCACATCTTTTCGGACCGCCTCACGCAGCTGTTCCATGTTCTCCCCTGCACCGACTGTCTTGGCAAAGTCATCATTGAGCTCGGGTAAGGTCACGGCGCGGACGGTTTTGACTGTCACTTCCATCTCGGTATCTTTGCCGCGCAATTCTTCCACCTCCCAATCTTCGGGGAAGGTATGCTGGATCGTCTTTGTGTCACCGGGCTTGAGACCAACCAATTCCTTGGCAAAACCATTGTAGGGCCATTCCGTGTCACGTTCTTCATTCCGGATAAAGGCAGCGAATCCGGTGCGGTTCAATTCGGTGGTATCCGACTTGACGTCCACCATAACGTAATCGCCTTCCTGCGCTTCGCGTTCCACGTTCTCCGTGGTGGCATACATCTGGCGCAGAT
>DATHUN010000371.1:0-3598 GCA_035462205.1 Anaerolineales bacterium | reverse complement strand
TAATTTCCGCGCCCACCCAGGTTCCATTTGTTTCGTAGTAATTCGTCAACTGTGTAATTACGTCGCTGCGGTTTTGATCCGTGAGGAAACGGATAAATTCGGCGCGTGTATTCCAACGCGCCGTTATGAAGATAATTGTGACACTGACAATGCCAATGCTTAAAAACGCCAGGATCAATTTCGTGCTGATCGAGCGCATGCGTTATTCCCTTTTGAAACGATAACCAACCCCGTAGACGGTCTCGATGTAATGCGGTTCGCGCGGATCAGATTCGATCTTGCCGCGTAGGTTCTTGATGTGTGTATCGATCGTGCGCTCATAGCCTTCATAGCGGACGCCTTGAATGATGTCCAACAGGTCCAGGCGAGAGTAAACGCGTCCGGGCGAGGACATGAGCGCCGTGAGAATATCAAACTCGGAGGGGGTGAGGTCTACATAGCTACCCGCCACCTGGACCGTGCGCCCATCGCGGTCGAGGACGATATCTGCCGCTTTCAAGACGCGCGCATCCGGCTTGACCTCACCGGCGCGGCGCAGTACGGCTCGGACACGCGCCACAAGCTCCCGTGGGCGGAAGGGTTTGGTCATGTAATCGTCCGCACCCACTTCCAGGCCGATCACTTTCTCTTCGTCATCGACCCGGGCGGTCAACAGGATGATCGGGGTGTTGCTGTCGGCGCGGTGCTTGCGCATGAATTCATAGCCGTCCATCTCCGGCATCATCACGTCAAGGACGATCAGGTCTGGCTTCTCGCGGCGCGCTACTGTCAACGCCTCGTTACCGTTATAGGCGCTGACCACGCGATAGCCTTCCTGCGCCAGATAGGTTTCGACAAGCGAGACCAATCTCTTTTCATCGTCCACGACCATGATCGTTTTTGCCATATTAATATTCTTTCTATTCTCAGTATACCAAGTCCAATTGCCGCTGGCGCAGTCGTAAAGAGTCATCGGCATATCCTGACGCGGACTACCCATATTTTGAGTAGATGGAGTATTTGAGTCTGCTGTCATACTATCGAGGCGCCTGTGTTTTTCGTGGAGGTTTCAAACACTTGGACCGCTGTACACGACAACTTAACCCATGAGAAAAAAGTATAGTTAATATATGTAGCGAAACAGTTATGGAATTGTGAAGACATTATGTGATTTAAATCCTAAATGGGATGAGTTCGCGAGGAAAATTTTTTGGTCTGTAACCTATTCAAGTCTAGTTTTTGATTAGAAACCTACTTAGACCTTGATTCTCGAGTATTTTTCCCTTACAATTGCGCCCAGATAAGACCGGGTAAGAGAGACCAATTTCGGTGAGGAGAGAGTTTGTGAACGAAAAACACATCCAGCAAGTACTTAGTATAGAGAAACAAGCCCAGGAACTCCACGATGCAGCAATGAAAGAAGCTCAGCAATTGCCAGTCCTCGCTGAGCAGGAAGCCCAAGCGTTAATTGAAAAAGCGCGTGCTGAGGCAGAGCAAAAAGCGCGCGAAATGGTAGCCGAAGTGAAGGCGGATGAAGAAAGCGCCCGTATTTTGTCCGAGGCGGAGGAAAAAAATAAACAGTTCGAAGCACTTGCGATGAGTAACCTTGATCGCGCGGTTAACTATGTGCTTGAACGTGTAATTGGAAAGGCTTAATTTATGGCTGGTGGCGTCGCAGACTATGCGGCAATCAGCGCACGCGTGAGGGCGATGTATGCCGATTTGCTCACGCCGCAAGATATTGTCCGATTGAGTGAGGCACCGGATTTCTTAGCCCTATTTAATATCCTCAAAAGCACCGCCTATGGCCCCTATCTTGAAGGACTTAAAGACAAAGATATCAATCCCAGGCGCACAATTATCCAGATCAAAAGAAAATTAGCGGATGCCTTTTACAGTGTCATCCAGATGGCGCCCGTGCAGACGCGCCCATTGGTGAAGCAGTTATACCGCTATTATGAAATAGGCAACTTAAAGGCAGTCTTACGGGCCATTGTCACTGTTTCAACCTGGAATACGGAAACAGCGCTTTGGGACCGGGTCCGGGATGTTCTTTTTCCCCTGGGTTCAGCTTCCGTACTCCCTGCTCAAGCAATGGTTGAATCGGGTAGTGTAGCCACAGCGGTGGATTTATTACAAGGAACACCCTACGAAGAAACGCTTTCATTCGCCATGAAGCGCTACTCGTCTGAGCAGAATCTCTTCCCTCTTGAAGTGGCGCTGGATTTAAGTTTCTGGCGTCGCTTATGGTCAGAAGCACAAAAACTGACCGGCCAGGACAGACAACATAGTGTGCGGATCATTGGCTCACTGCTGGACATGAATAACCTGATGTGGGCCATCCGTTATCGTGTTTATCATAAACTTTCCGAAGAGGAAATCATTAACTATACGTTGCCGTTCGGGTACCGGGTTAAGGATTCCGATATTCGCGCCATCGCTGCTGGGGTGGATACTGCCTCAGTAATCAATCGGATTTTCCCCGGGATTCCCGATGTTAGCGCTCTGCTTGAGAATCCAGAGGCTGGTCTGCCGAAACTGGAAGTTCTCCTTAAACGACGGGTTATGGAGGAATGCTTAGCTGCTTTTGTAGGTAATCCCTTCCACATTGGTATCCCACTGGCATTTTTGGTTCTGCATGATTTTGAAGTGCAGGATTTGATTGTTCTGATCGAAGCAAAATCGTCAGGAATGCCTGAGGAGGAATACCGCCCGTTTTTATTGAAAGCAAATTTGCTTCCTGAGCGTTAATTGGGATATGCAGAGTTGCTTAGTCATACAGATTGAGCAGCTGGAAACGATAAAATTGTTTATTTTATGGAGATAATATGCTATTTCCGGAAGCCATGACAGAAATGGAATTAATCGTCCCATCGAAAGACCTTTTGACGGTGACAAAGGTATTAGGCAACCGCGGAGTTTTTCAACAAATTGATAGTAGCTACCTGGGTCTGGAAAACCTTGGACCGAATACCTGGCAGGAAAGGGCCGCGAGTTATTCCACGCTGGAGCGCCGCATCCAAGTGATTATGCAGAATTTGAACCTGGAAGAGCGGTATTCTGGAACTTCCAGCTTTGATTCCATTGCTGATTTGGAGCCCATGCAGTCTGCTGTGGATCGTATTGAAGCAGAAGTTAAGCAGACCAGTGAGCAAGTGGCTGCTGAAAAGAAGAACTTGGAACAGTTGGAAAGCCAGCTCCATCAACTGGAACCCATTGCAGATGCCAATGTCGATGTTGGTGCATTGCGGAAATCAAATTATTTACATTCCGTGCTGGGAATCCTTCCTGCGGAGAATGTAAGCAGGCTGGAGACAAGTTTATCCAGAGTCCCTCACACGTTCTTTACTCTGCGCGATGATCCCAAAAGGCCCGTGGTCTGGGTGTTGGGTCCACGCAGCAGTTCCGATGTGATTGATCGCGCTGTAAAAAGCGCCTATCTTAATCCCCTGACCCTGCCAGAAGAATTCGAAGGCACTCCGGCCCAGATCAACACCTCGATACGCAAAGCGATTGAGACGACCAAACAGAAGATTTCAGAGCTGAACGCCATTCTGGCAAAACTGGCAGAGACTCACAAGCAAGAGTTATATCGATTGTTGTGGGATGTTCATGTGAG
>DATHUN010000370.1:0-9363 GCA_035462205.1 Anaerolineales bacterium | reverse complement strand
CTCCACCAGGAAAGCGGCAATCGGACCGTACACCATGGTCACGAAGATCACCTGCAGCAGCACAAGCACGGATAACATGAATGGACTGTAACCCATGTAGGGGAAAAGGAAAGGCTGTCCCGTATCCTTGGGAGCAAAAGCCGCCATGGCTCCATAGATTGGATAGTATAGTAATACCGCCAAAATCATTCCCCAGAGCATGATCTTCTTTCGACCGATCTTATCCGAAAGATTGCCGAAGAACACGAAGAGTGGCGTGCCCACCAGCAATGCCGCGCCAATGATCAAGTTGGAATGCACTAGGTCCACTGCGAAGATCTTCTGCAGATAGAACAATGCGTAAAACTGGCCCGTGTACCAGACAACGCCCTGTCCCATTGTGGCACCAAAGAGAGCCAACAATACGTAGCTCAGGTTATAGGGATTGCCAAAACTCTCCTTGATGGGGTTCTTGGAAGTGCCACCTTTCTGCTTGAGTTTGGCATACATCGGTGATTCACGAAGCGAAAAGCGGATGTAGAGAGAAAGTACCACCAGAACGATGGAGATCAGGAAAGGTACACGCCAACCCCAGGCGGCAAAGGCGTCCTCTCCCAGGATTTTCCTGGTGGTCAGGATCACACCGAGGGACAGGAACAGACCAAGCGTGGCTGTGATCTGGATCCAACTGGTGAAATAGCCCCGCCGTCCATTGGGAGCGTGCTCTGCAACATAGGTTGCCGCGCCGCCATACTCACCTCCGAGCGCAAGACCCTGTAGAATGCGTAAGGTAATCAGAATGACACCGGCCCATGAGCCGAGCACTTCAATCGTCGGCAGCAGACCAACGGCAAAAGTACACAGACCCATCAACGTCATGGTGATGAGGAAGGTATATTTGCGCCCGATTAGGTCTCCCACGCGTCCGAAGAAGATCGCGCCAAAGGGACGTACAAGAAATCCGATGGCGAACGTTGCCAGCCATGCGATGATGTCGCCAATCGGTGTGCCAGTCTGATAAAACTTGCTCGCGATCACCGTCGCGAGACTACCGAAAATATAGAAGTCGTACCATTCGATCATTGTCCCCGCTGCGGAGGCGAAAATAATACGGGGTAAACCTTGAGCCTTTTCTTCTTTAGGTGCAGCAGACATGGTTATCTCCTTTGGTTTTGTGCCTGATTCGGAGGGGATGAATCCTCCATGAAACCAATGTGTTGCTTACTTCTACTTTCTCACTGCCTTGGCAGATCAGGAGTGCCTGAATTGGAGCGCGCTGCAAACAGCGGTACATCGCCCGCGCGGCCTGTCTGAACAGCCATTTAGGAATATGCCGATCATATTGACTTTGATCGCGTCTGCGACCGCCCGAAGAGTATCTGCTGAGTGACTTTCGTGTATTGAAAAGGAGATTGATGGTTCTGGTATCCCGCCCACGATAGGGAAATCCATGTTTCTGCTTTCCACGCTTTCGTCACGCGGTCAGCAATGGATGGGCTTTGCGCCTCAGGCACACTTGCCTCGGCAAAAGCCGAGTCATCCATGGGAACGAGAATTCTTTTATGCATCAAGCAACCTCCTTTGGCGAAAAGTTGGGAACCTGGCAGGCCACTCTTCCGGCGCAAATGCCAAACACCTCCTTCGCATCTCATCATTCTCTCTAAGGTGCTATTTTGATTCTAAGAAAACCGTATCCATCTTGCGGATGACCGACGCAACTCCGCTGACTAAACCCTTAAGATCAACAAATTTACATCCGTTTCAAGTAGTAACACACGACATAATTTCAAGTTACGCAAATGAAAATGGCGGTTGTCATTTGGAATGTGACAAAAGCCACCAACTTGGGTTGTATTTACTTTCTGTGTTGCTCACTCAATTGCAGCGCAATTTTATTATTTTTTATTCAAGAATTGGCAGCGGGTGCAGTCATAAACTCCCAGGTCATGGCGTGGGCGACTAGAATTAATAAGCATAATAGCAGACCCTCCATTTGCAGTGGCTCCATGCCTAAGAGGCGGGCGAGACCCGGGAAAAGTGCAAAGAGCAAAACGATTCCATACAGCAACGGGACGGTCCAGCTGTTCTTGCTGAAGGTGCCGTTGGGATTCGCAAGGCGCGTGATTTGGATCAACCTGCTCGAAAAGACGATCCCCGCTCCTGCGGCGATGATAAAGACCGCTTGCCAGATGAGGGGATTTGTGCCGCCGATTTGAGCGCCCAAGCTCATCAAGGCTGGAATCAAGAA
This sequence comes from Anaerolineales bacterium, assembly GCA_035462205.1. GTDB lineage: Bacteria > Chloroflexota > Anaerolineae > Anaerolineales > Villigracilaceae > Defluviilinea. Next base: position 7,136 of record DATHUN010000370.1, on the reverse strand, counting down.
GGAAGCGTAAACGCCTCCCGCCAGACGGCGCGTGGTTTCATTTCGCAGCCATTCCGGTTTGGATTTCACCACCGACCACCAAAGTCCCACCAGGGTGAAGCAGGTCGCCGCGGTCACTGCATAAAAAGTATTGATGTCCATGCTCGGCTCCTTGGTTTGCTCGCTGTTTTATTCGATCCAGTCTAAAAATTTATGCCATGCGCCGGCGAAAGGTAGAAACCAGGGAAATCCGTTATACAGCCCCAGTGGGGCAGACGGAAAATTGAAGGAAGCCAGCGGATGCTCTTGCAAATTGCCTTTTAATATCGCCTCGGCGACCGTCTTCCCCGAATGAGTCGCCATCGCGACACCATGACCAGCGTAGCCCAGGGAAAAATAGATCCCGCCCATTTCACCGACGTGCGTCATCATGTCGAATGCAAAATCGAGCGTGCCACCCCAAACGTATTCCACATTTGTATCTTTCAATTGCGGATAAACCTGCACCATCTCACGCCGCAAAATTTCGGCACTCCGCGCGATTGTTTGCGTTGTTTCCGGGAAGAAAGCCGCGCGCCCACCGAAGATCAGCCGGTTATCCCATAAGCGGAAATAGTTGAGATAGTGCATCGCGTCGAAAATCATGCGGCCCTTGGGGATCAATTCTTTTGCCTGTTCCTCGGATAATCTTTCTGTAGCGATGATGAACGATCCAATCGGGATGATTTTCTTTTGCAGCTTCTTTGTGACATTCCCTGTGTAGCCTGACGTAGCGACCAGAACAGACTCCGCGCTTAACGAGCCGCGTTCCGTTTCGACAAGAAAGCTGTTCTCGCGACGTGTAAGCCGATTCACCCGCGCTCGCGCGTGTAGCGTTGCTCCGGTTCGTTCGGCTGCTCCGGCGAGACCTGCCACATATTGCGCCGGGTTTAGCCCGCCACTGCATTCATCCAACAGGGCGCCGTAATAAGTATCCGTGCCAATCTCTTCGCTTTGATTTTGCCTTGAGATCAGCCGGACCTTGTGGTTGAATTCTTTTTCCATAAATTCAACCTCTTCCCTCAACGCGTCGAAATGTTTTGGTTTGTTTGCCGTGAGCAAGTGACCATAGCGGGCAAAGCCGCAGTCAATCTTCTCCTCGTTGACAATCTGTTCGACCGTGTCTATGGAGGCAAGCGCGTATTGGAACAATCGTTTGGCGAGCCGGCGGCCATATTTCTTCTGAACGGTCTGCATCCCAAGTTTCAAACCGGTCAGTACCATGCCGCCATTGCGTGAGCTCGCACCCCAGCCAATGGTATTCGCCTCGAGCACCGCGACCTTGGCGCCATTCTTTGCCAACGTCCGTGCGGCGCTTAAACCGGTATACCCGCCGCCGAGAATCGCCACATCCACTTTTTCAGGGAGTGGCGGCAAATTGGAATCATCTGGCATTTGGGTCGTTGTATGCCAGTAAATCTGCTGTTTAATCTTCAACGCGCCTCACTCTTCGAATTCGACGATAACGCCGGATGGCGGGACGCCCCTCACGTTGCAGGGTTAAGCCTTGAATGATGATGCCCAGAATGACGAGAAGGAGGAACCACAAGCCTCCTGTCCCGCCTGCTAAAGCCAGTGATTGGACGATCAACGCCGCGCCGGCAAGGGACGACAAGATGATGAGCGCCCAGTCAAACAGGAGCATGACCAGGAGAATGCCGATGAGTCCGCCGATCACATAAATAATCCAGAACAGGAATCCATCGTTGAGGCCCAGCATACCGGCCAGAGTCGTGAGGATGTATCCGCCGGCCAGAAAGCCAGCCGCGCCGATGGCAAGCGCTTCGATAAATACCGCTAGCAATGCAAAGATGATGCCCACGATGACCCCAATCACGACCGCAATCCAGGCCGGACCCGTCCAGAATTGCGCCGCCAGCTGCATCCCCGTAATGAAGCCAATGATGCCCACAAAGAGCCAGAACAATTTTCTCCCCGCAACGAGCAGGGCGGCTCCCAGCAATAGATTGATCGTATTTAACATCTCAACCTCCGAAAAGTTTTTTAATCCAAAATGGATTTCCAATTTAATTCGTTGGCTGTTTTGTGCAGGCGATGATCGTCCTCCACGATGTGAATCGTGAGATTCGTAAAGAGCCTCTGTGCGAATTGGCGGACTGGTTCGAAGGGAACAACGGTATCCAACGTCCCATGAATGAGGATGGTTGGCACGGAGATCGTTGCCGGCTGCGAAATAGAGGCGAGCGGATCCAGAGTCAAAGCAGGGGCGAGTAGGACTAGTTTCCGCAGCTGCGACTCGTGACCCAGCGCGAAGACCGTCGCCATCAGTCCTCCATAGGACGAGCCAATCAATGTCCAGCCGGTTGTGTCAGAAATCATGCCGTGCAGTTGATTCATTCGTTCGTCGAATGAGCCTTTGAAATCGGGCGTGACCATCCCCGGAAACCACTCGCGGAACTGGCGGGCTTTTCCGCTGTTGCTATTGCTTTCACTTCCGTGGATGTACATCAGACGGCTGGGATCGAGCATGTTCTCGACTCCTATCTCTTTTGCGCCTGCATGATAATGACCTGTGTCAGCGCGCCGACGATGAATAATCCGGCGCCGATGAGAATTTCAGCCGTGGGATCAAGCCGGAAAAGATTTAACACGTACGCCGCACCGATCGCTGCCGAGACGAGGATCAGCGCCCACTCTGTCAGCAGACCCAGAATCAACGAGCCAATCACACCACCGATGACGAACGGCAGCCACGGGATCCCTGTTGTTCCTGGAGAATAATATTCCACCAGGAAAAACCCACCTGCCAGAAACCCGGAAACGAAATAGCCGAAACGCTCATTGAGGAGAACAAGGAGCGCGGCGATGGCAGCGAGAGTGAGGATGAACGCGACATCCGACCAAGCGGGCCACTGCGATGGAAGCAGCGGGAGGAGGCGAAAGCCGATGAGACCAGCCATTGCGGCGGCAAACAGAAAGTTAAGCTCGCGACCGAGGAACAGCAGAATCCCTCCGATAACACCTCGAATGAGTAGCATGCAATTCTCCTTTCGGATTTCCATGGAATGGAAACGATCTATCTCTTCTCGCGCAGCATCTCACGCAGACTTGTTTGTAGGTCCAAAGGCAGCTCGGGCGACATGCGCCGAAGTGCAACTGCCGGTAGAGGACTCTTGGTCCGTTTTAGAATTTGTTGCAGGAAGTAGGCTGTCTCGTCTGGGGATGCATGATAGAGCGTAGTGATCAGTTCCTGCAAGTCGAATTGTAATGCCGCAGGGGCTGCTTTGAGTATAGGCTCGACAATTTCAAAAATAGGAGGCAGATTGTCAAACTCTTCTGAGGAGATTAACGGCACCAATGCCTGAATGCCATTCGACCACATACGTTGGCGTGCAGGATGCAGCCACTCCTTGACCAGGATTAAAAACAGATCGGGCGTTTCGCGACGCAGACGGGTGAGACTCGTTGTCAGCAAGGCGGCGCGCACACTTGGGTCACGCACGGCTTGCGTCCAGGCGGTGAGACGGGCCAGCAGGCGCTCTTCCTGAGGCGGGATACGCCCGAGCAGATACGCCGCCAGCAGGCGGGTCTCCAGCCAACCTTCATCCCAGAGTGCATCCGCTAACTCTAACGCCTGTAGGGGCTTTCGCTCGGCAAGCGGACCGAGTTCATTTTCCATATGACGCAGCACCACCGTGGGCGTGCGATAGGTGGGCAGCACGGAAGAGGGCGCCACGCCCTGGCTGCGCAATGTGCGGTTTACATAGTGATCCAGGATCTCACGATGCTCGCGCAAAAAATCTGCCGGTTGGTCAAAGAGATCAGCCAGATGTGCAGTTTGTTTTTTCAAGCGGGCAAGATCAATGGCAGGCATATACCATACGTAGGGATGGGCGCCCCATCAGGGTGCTTCGCGAGCTGCCCATCCCTATATTTTATTAATACGCTTTTGCAAAATACACCTTGCGCTTGGAAGGTTTGCCGCAGACCACACAAATTCCTTCCTGTTCAGGCTGGTTGAAAGGGATATTACGCGTGGTGGCTTTGGTCTCTTCCTTGACTTTGGTCTCACATTCGCGCGACTCACACCAGTAGGCAAATGCCCAGCCATCCTTGACAGCCTCTTTGAGCTCATCGTAATTGTTTACATCGTGAATGTTCGCATTGCGGTATTCGGTGGCGCGTTTGAGCAGGGCGCCCTGGATTTCGTCGAGCAGTGCACTTACGGTGGAAGCGAGATTCTCTTGCGCCACAAAGGATTTGCCCTCCCGGCCGGGCCGGTCACGACGAGCGAGAGCAACGCTGCCTTTCTCCACATCCTTAGGACCAATCTCCACCCGGACGGGGACGCCTCGCATTTCCCAGTCGTTGAACTTAAATCCGCTGCTGACGTTGTCACGATCGTCCATCTTAAGGCGTATGCCTGCAGATTTAAGCTCCTGGAAGACACGTTCGGCAACTTCCATCACCTTGATTTTTTCGGCATCATTCTTGAAAATGGGAACAATGATCGCCTGAATAGGCGCCAGGCGAGGAGGCAGGACGAGTCCCTGATCGTCGCCGTGGACCATAATAATGGCGCCAATGATGCGCGAGGAAATCGCCCAGGAGGTAGTTTCCGCGTATTGCAGCGTATTATTGGTATCCAGGAATTGGATATCGAATGCTTTGGCAAAATTGGTGCTGAAATAATGCGACGTGCCGGATTGCAAGGCGCGCTTATCCCACATCATTGCTTCGATGGAGGTTGTGGTATGCGCGCCGGCAAATTTCTCGGTCTCACTCTTCGTGCCTGTGATGGCTGGGATGGCGGCTTCTTCCAGGCAGAAGCGTTCGTAAATATCGAGAATGCGATACATTTCTTCTTTGGCTTCGTCGGCCGACGCATGCGCGGTGTGACCTTCATGCCAGTAGAACTCGGCGGTGCGCAGGAATAATTTTGTGCGCAATTCCCAGCGCAAGACCGAACCCCACTGCACGATCAGGATGGGTAGGTCACGCCATGATTTGATCCATTTCGAATACATATGTCCAATGCTGGTTTCCGAGGTGGGCCGGACCGCCAGTTTTTCCTCGAGTTCTTCGCCGCCGCCATGCGTTACCACGGCCAGCTCAGGCGCAAAGCCTTCCACATGTTCTTTTTCCTTTTCGAAGAAGGAGAGAGGGATGAGCATGGGGAAGGCCGCGTTGACATGGCCAGTCTTCTTGAATTCAGCATCCAGCCAGGAGGTGATGTTTTCCCACAGCGCCCAACCATAAGGTTTCACGACCATGCAGCCTCGAACGGGCGCATAATCTGCTAAATCGGCTCGGATCACGAGTTGGTTGTACCACTCGGAAAAGTCTTCTGCACGGGTTGTCAATTTTTCTTCAGCCATTTTGTCCTCAGTTGTTTTTGTGTAGCGGACGGCGGCTGCCATCCCCTACGGATTTGCTAGCATCTTTACAGCAGTCTGCACATCTTCGGCGAATATCAAAATCTTGCGTTGATCTGCGGTCGTGTAGGAATTGAATTCCTGGAAGAACTGATCAAACGTGGACTGCCAGCCACGCCCGACCAGTATCAACGGTCTCCGGTGCAAAGACTCGACGATCATCAGGTTCCACATCACCGAGATCTCTGTTAACGTGCCTGCACCGCCAGGGAGGGCGAACGCCGCATCCGATTCGTGGATCAGGCAATGCAACCGTTCGATGAGAGTTTCCTTCTTGATCTCCTCTTTCACCCATTGATTCGCACTGCGGGGCCGCCAGCGCTCGATGTCGGAGCACGTCACCCCGATGACATGTCCACCGGCTTCGTGCGCGCCGCGTGAGACTGCTTCCATCGTGCCGATGTAGCCGCCTGTCAGGACGGTGTGTCCACTTTCGGCGAGCAGCCGGCCAAGTTCCATCGCTTCGGCGTACGCTGAGTCACCTTCTTTAGGTAGGGAACCACCAAATACACTTACTCTCATATTTTCCTTCTTATGTCACTCAGAATGACATAAATCAATCCTGATCCCATCGTCGCGTCTTGTTCACTTGGATCTTATCCAAAATTGCTTTTTCCAGATCAATGTCGGTGACGGATGCCAACTGCAGTAAATACAATGCCACGTCTGCTAATTCACTTGCCAATTTCTGTTTATCTTTTGCATTCTCTTGAAATTGAAAATGCTCCAGAATTTCTGCCGCTTCCACCGATAAGGAAATTGCCAGGTTGCGCGGCGTCTGCGGGCGCTTGCTGTCCGGTTCGTACCAGCCTTTCGAGCGGACGAAGCGGTTCATCTCTTCGGTGAGCTGTTTGATATCCATTGTATCCTCCCCTCACCTCGTCCTTCGAACACTCGTCTGCCAACCTGAGCAAAGGGAAGAGATGTGGGCAATAAAAAACGGCTCGCCAGAGTCTGGGAGCCGTCTATGCACGCGGAAAAGAACCTCATCCAGACCAGGCAGGTTTGTAGATTCGCGGGGACGGGAGCGGGTTCAACACAAGCAGAGCAGTCTTGTGGATCATGGTCGCATTATACCTGAATTTTCGGGCGCGTACTCTGTTTGGATTTAGCAGGTAAAATTATGCCAAGGTTTCGATGACGCCGTTTGTCCAGTTTGTGATTCGCCGCTTCTTAATGATTCCCATCTCGCTGGTCATCATCACAATGTTGTTGTACGGAGGAGTGATGCTCACGCCACCCGAGGGGCGCGCCTCGCTCTATTTTCCGCCGAAAATGAATCCCAATATGACCGAGGCACAGTTAAAAAATTATCAGGAAAAGATCATCGAGCGCTATCACTTGCGCGATCCATATCTTGTGCAATATGGATACTGGGTACGATCGCTGTTTGATGGCACCTGGGGATACAGCCCTGCGATCAATGAGCTGGTGCTGCCGGCACTCCTGAAGCGTACGCCGGTCACACTGGAACTGGCGCTTTACTCTCTCTTGTTGCTGGTCCCCATCGGGCTGGTGAGTGGCGTGATCGCTGGCTGGCGGCGTTCTGGTACTTTCGATCAGGCGTTCCGGAGCCTTGCATTCCTGGGAACGACAACGCCCTCCTTTATCCTGGCATTGGTCCTGCTCTCGGCCTTCTACATCAATCTCGGTTGGTTTGCGCCCGGGCGGATCAGTCTGAACTATGGCCTGGAGTTCTCGAAAGGTACATTTGCCAGCCAC
>DATHUN010000369.1:0-3809 GCA_035462205.1 Anaerolineales bacterium | reverse complement strand
CATGTTGTAGAATCCAGAGATGCGGGAGGTTGTCATGGCTTTACCTTTACAGACTGATTTTATGCACGTTATCTACCAAAATCTATCACATTTTATGAGATAATAGCGCGGAGGTGTCACAAAGATGCTCTTAACGCGTGAACAACTACAAGAACGACTCATTGCGCTGCATAAAGCCAGTTTAGAGCTTGTAAAGGATTTTTCCCTGGATCGTCTGTTAGAACGCATTGCTGCCGTGGCCTGTGAACAAGCAGAGGCTCGTTATGCAGCATTGGGGGTTTTGGACGAAGATGGCAAACTGGTTAAGTTCATTTCCGTCGGAATGACCGATCAAGAAATCAAACAAATCGCTCATCCGCCGATCGGAAAGGGATTGATCGGGGAGTTAATGAACACCGAAACACCTCTGCGTGTGCCGGTTATCCAAGAACATCCTCACTCGGTGGGATTCCCGGCGAATCATCCGGCAATGGTTTCATTTTTAGGCGTACCAATCCGTGCGGCGAACCGCCAGTTGGGTCAGCTTTATCTGACCGAGAAGATTGGCGGCTCTGAATTTACAGCAGATGATGAAAAAATTATTCAGATGCTGGCGGCTTATGCTGCCGCGGCAATCCAAAATGCACGCTTGCATGAGAATACGCATCGCTTAGCAGTGCTCGAGGAGCGCGAGCGCATCGGTATGGACTTGCATGATGGCATCATCCAGGCAATTTATGGTGTCGGATTGTCGCTGGAAGGTGCCTTGCACTCCATGGAAGAAGATCCGGAGGATGTGAAGAACCGGATTCAACACTCCATTGATGCGTTGAACCAGGCGATTCGTGATTTGCGTGTCTACATTTTGGATTTGCGCCCGCATCAGATGGGCAAGGATGGCTTGATGAGCGGGTTGAAGCGACTCGCGACTGAATTTCGCGCCAATTCGCTGACCGAAGCGGTGTTGATCGGGCCGGAAAAAGAATTGCTGGACCTTACTCCATCGCAATCACTGGCGTTATTCCATATTTGTCAGGAAGCATTAGCCAATGCAGCCAAACATGCCAAGGCAAAAAAGGTGGAGATCGCACTTTGGTCCACCGACGATCGCGTGTTGAGGGAGATTCATGATGATGGCAAAGGCTTTGATATGGAAAACCAATCTATGAGCATCGGTCATGGTATGGCCAACATGCAAACACGCGCCCAATCCGCGGGTGGTGACGTAGATGTATCGTCTGCTCTAGGAGAGGGAACAACCATTCTTGCTTGGGTTCCGCGTGTTAAAGCTTGATGCAAGCGCGAATCGACACGTTCTCTAACGTTGAGTCCCGGAATCGTGAGCTTCAAAAACCACCTAACAGAAAAATTTCAAAGTACGTTCCTACCTATATATACCTGTATACTGACATCGTTGGAGGTTACATCTCGAATCAACACCATATGTGGGGTTCAATCTGAGCTAGAGCTTGCTACTGGCTGAAACAGGTGTTCTATAGGAAACATCTATCTCATTGATCTCTGCTCGCGAATCTTTAACATTGAGTGACCTTAAAAAAAGCGATGTTTTAAAAATAGCGTAGGCTTAGCGTGTTGTTATTTTGTATGACTCTCTGCTAGAATGTAACCACGCTGAAATTTGGATGTGGTGATCGTGACACTCCTAAAGTCCCAGTAAGACTACTAAAAAACTTAAAAGTAGCAGCAAGTAAACCACTTGTAAAGTGGCTTAGTTCAATGACGCAAAAACCAGCATGATGGAGCCTTTATGAACGCAGAACAGGCATGGCAATCGGTACTCGGACAACTCCAGATGGAAATGCCGCGCGCCTCTTTTGATACTTGGGTGCGCGATACAAGACCAATCTCCTATCAGGATGGCACATTAACGATAGGCGTACACAATGCATACGCGCGGGATTGGTTGGAGAGTCGCCTTGCCAGCACTGTCAGTCGTTTACTTGTAGGGATTATGCGAGGCAGCGTCAATGTGGACTTCGTCGTTCACGGGATGGAACCAGAACCGGTCAAAGAGGAAGCGCCTCGCACCCAGCCGGAAATGGTGGAGGCGTATGAACAGCCGTCGCGCCCTTCGAGTATGAATCCGCGTTATCTATTCGATACCTTTGTTGTAGGTTCCGGTAATCGACTTGCACACGCTGCTTGCCAGGCGGTCGCGGAAAAGCCGGCGCGCGCCTACAATCCATTGTTCCTATACGGGGGCGTGGGACTTGGCAAGACACATTTACTACATGCCATCGGCAATGCCTGTCACACGAGGGGATTAAATGTTTTATATGTTTCTTCAGAAGAATTCACGAATGACATGATCAATGCCATTCGAACCCATACAAATCAGGCCTTTCGTGAGAAGTATCGTTCGGCAGATGTGCTGTTAGTCGATGATATTCAGTTTATTGCCGGCAAGGAATCCACCCAGGAAGAATTTTTCCACACGTTCAACACCCTGCACGGACAGGATAAACAGATTATCGTTTCGTCTGATCGTCCTCCGAAGGCACTCAATACATTAGATGAACGTCTGCGCTCCCGCTTCGAATGGGGCTTAACGGCCGACATCCAGCCCCCCGACTTCGAAACAAGATTTGCGATCCTGCGGTCCAAAGCCGAACGGACCGGCCGCCACATCGCAGATGATATTTTAGAGAATATTGCCCGTCGTGTGCAGTCAAACATCCGTGAGTTGGAAGGCGCCCTCAATCGTATTCTTGCCTTTGCGGATCTCAGCGGCACGACGCTGACACCCCATTTAGTGGAAGTGGCTCTTGCGGACTTGATTCCACAGCGCCGTGATATTGCGCCTGGGAAGATCATTGAGTTGGTTGCGAAAGAATGGCAGATCAGTCCCGAGGCGCTGGTGGGAAGGGATCGCTCACAAAAGGTCGCCCAACCCCGGCAGGTTGCCATGTATCTGCTGCGTAAGGAGACCGATGCCTCTCTGCCGCAGATCGGCGAAGTGCTTGGCGGACGTGATCATACAACCGTGATGTACGCGATCGAAAAAATTGCCAGCGATATCGAGACTAAAACGGATCTGCGCAAACGTGTCGTCCATGTAAAGCAGCAGTTGTACGGCCAGGGTGCAGTTATCTAGCAAGACAAACCTCATATGCGGAAATGCTCATTCGGAGCCAGAACGAGACCGGCTCCGAATGAGCATTTAAAGGAGAGAATGAAGCGTAAATCCCGCTTTCTATGTTATAATCCCGCCCCGGCGTTCAAAGCGCCACATCTTGCCTGGGACGGGCATCGAGCGTCCCTGAGCGGGTGATCAACCCCCGCTAAACTCATTCCGCTGCACGCCAATCGATTTGCGCGTTGGACAGCGGAAAAGTTAGGAGAACAATGGCTGTTATTTCCATGAAAGCCCTGCTTGAGAGTGGTGTCCATTTTGGGCATCGCACGAACAAGTGGGAACCTCGTATGAAACCGTACATCTTCACCGAGCGTAACGGGATTCATATCATTGACCTGCAACAGACTTCCAAATTGTTGAATCAGGCCTATAACGTTATCCGCGATGTCGTTCAGAACGGTGGCACTGTCCTCTTTGTTGGCACCAAGCGCCAGGCACAGGAAACTGTTGCCGAAGAGGCAAATCGCTGTGGCATGCCCTACGTAACGGAACGCTGGATGGGCGGTATGCTCACCAACTGGTCCACGATGTATGCCCGTATTCAGGAGCTTGAGCGCCTCGAGAAGATGCGAGACAATAATGAGCTCGATCGCCTGACCAAGAAGGAAGGGCTCCTGATCGGACGTGAGATCACCCGTCTTACCACGCGTCTCTCTGGTACCCGTCTGATGAA
>DATHUN010000368.1:0-1898 GCA_035462205.1 Anaerolineales bacterium | reverse complement strand
CTTCATGCGCGTCTTCACTTCCGATCCCGAGCAGGGCATCAAGGTAGATAATCCCTATTTCTTTTCAGAGGAGTCTTACCGGGCAGAGACGGAAGGATCATACGCCACGAACTTTCAAGGCGAAAAGCGCACGTACTATATGTGGGATCACAGTCTCGGCGAAGTGATCAACTCCATCATTGGTGTGGGCTTGCAGATCGAATTCCTGCATGAATTCCCATTTGCCCTGCGCGCCAAATTTACCAACATGGCCCAGGGTGAAGATGGCTATTGGCGCTTTGCACGTGAACACAATATGGTCCCGCTGTTGTTCTCGTTGAAAGCAAGTAAACCCGAATAAAATCAATCAATATCTTGATCTCAATTCTGGAATAACATTGGAGGTGCTTCATGCAGGTTCTCGGCATTGACATAGGCGGCTCAGGTATTAAAGGTGCACCGGTCGATACAGAAACAGGCAATCTCTTGGCGGAACGGATTCGGATCAAGACCCCTGGAGACGCAGAACCGCAGCCGGTCGCGGACGTTGTAGCAGAAATTGCTAAAGCCTTTCGTTGGAACGGTCCGATCGGGATCGGATTCCCCGCGCCGATCAAGGCGGGCGTGGCGATGATGGCGGCGAACATCTCGGACAAATGGATCGGTACCAACGCTGACGACCTGTTCTCCAAAACAACAGGCTGCGACTGCACGATGATCAACGATGCCGACGCAGCTGGTCTCGCCGAGATGCGTTTCGGCGCCGGCAGAAATCAAATGGGAACGGTGATCATGCTTACGTTAGGAACCGGCATCGGCACCGCGATTTTCAATGAAGGTCATTTACTACCCAACACGGAATTTGGTCACCTCGAAATGCGCGGCCGGGACGCCGAGCACCGCGTCTCCGATGCGGCACGCGAACGTGACCTGCTCACTTGGAAGAAATACGCAAAACGATTGAACCGCTATTTGAAAGAAATGGAGAAACTGTTCTGGCCGGATCTCTTCATCGTGGGGGGAGGCATCAGTAAAGAGGCAAATAAGTATCTACCCATGCTGCACATTCGAACACCCATCGTTCCAGCGCAACTCCTGAATCAGGCAGGAATCGTAGGCGCAGCACTGGCGGCAAAAACAAGGTAATTATGTAACAAGAAAGGGCAGAGAATTCCCTGCCCTTTTGTTCATTTTCATAATAACCCTTCGTGTTTTGCCAGGTACAAATCTGTTCTGTCCAGGGTGCCGATTTCCATGAAGTAGTAATATGCGCCATCATGATAAAGCAAGTTGGTATCCCACGATTTTGCTTTGGGTATGGGGAACACAGCCGTGCTGAAAATGGGATTTTCAGGATATACCTCCCAGGAAATACCGTCAGGCGGACATTAGCCGAATTTACCGTTCTTTAAATGAGATGCAGAAAAAGGGCTGGGTGCAGTTCGAGACTATCATCCAGGAGGATAGCCCTAACAAAAAGCTCTATTCGCTCACCAAGGAAGGACGGAAGGAGCTACAACAATGGCTGGCAGAACCTGGCAAGCCAACAAGCCTGCATAATCCATTCCTGGCACAACTGCATTTTAGTGACGCGATTCCGGTCGAGGCGCAGTTGAGAGTCGTTGAAGCCCGGCTGGCGACATTCAAAGAAGAAATCAAAGAATTAGAGCGACGGGCAGAGTACAACAAGATGCCCGTCCCGTTGCCGAAGGATGCTTTGCAAAACGGGGTGATACGCGAGATGTTTTCTCTGGAATATGGAATTCGCAAATATAAATTTGAGATCGAATGGACAGAAAACATCATTCAAGTGTTGAAGAATACATAAAATTCTTTTCTGTGCACCCAAACCGGTAAGCAGGCTGTGGTTTATAATTTACCCTGCCATGGATACGAAAACACTGAACGTGCTCGAGTAC
>DATHUN010000367.1:0-4697 GCA_035462205.1 Anaerolineales bacterium | reverse complement strand
TCTGATTGATGGCCGGTGTAGATTCATCATGTTCACCCGAGATGATCAGAGTCGGACAGTGAATTTCCCCAAGCCGGCTCTCGATATTCCAATTTTGAAGCTTTCCTGTGCAATAAAATTCACTCGGTCCCCACATCGTGTTATAGACCTCAGGGTTTTGTGCAAGTTTATCCAAAGTTCTCTGGAAGCAATCGGGCCAGGGACGGACGCGGCAAAGGTGACGGCGATAATAAACCCCAGTCGCAGCAGCATAATTGGGATCGTCTGTTGTACCCGCGTCCTCATGTCTTTTCAATGTCTGCTGGACATCATGGGGGAGTTTTGCCCGCAGCCGATTCGCTTCGACAATCCATCGGTCCGTGCTAGCAGCAGTATTGGCAAGTATCATACTCTTCACACCCGGCGGATTTGTGAGCATATACTCTTGGGCGAGAAATCCTCCCCAGGACTGACCAAATAAATGTATCTGATTCAATCCCAGTGCAGTTCTGATTACACCAACCTCCTTGACAAACAACTCGATTGTCCATAAGCTCGGATCATGGGGGTGATCAGAATTACCGCATCCCAGCTGGTCGTAAAAAATCATCTGTCGGCCGGTGTCCGCAAGCGCTTCCAGTGATTCGAGGTAGTCATGGCTCATTCCTGGTCCGCCATGTAAACAGAGCAGAGGAAGCTTCCGCTCGTCTCCTTGTTCGCCGACAATTCGATACCACGTTTTGTAACCTTGAAATGGGATAAAACCCTCGCGGAATGGAACACCCATGTTCGCTCCGAATACAACAGGTGACAGTTGATACTGTCACCTGTGTTTAGCGGATCCAAGAAATTCAGGCTGGCATCTCAAAGCCGTATTGCTTTAGTACGTTCTTGGGGAACTCAAAGCGAACGGTCTTAAGCGGGTCTACCACCTGACAGAACTTAAGTTGGCCGACGAGACTCATCAGCATCCCTGCGTCATTAAGCGGCAACTTTACGATCTTCGTCAGAAATTCAGCCATACGTTCAATCGCGCCCTGCGCTGCAGCGTTCACGTCAGTCGCGGAGAAAATCACGGCGACCAATTCGGGCGTTTCCACAAACGGAGTTGGCAAACCGGGCATATCCACAACCTGGGGTGTAAAACGGACCTGGCCGGCCGTCTCTGCGCCGCAGACGACAATCTCTCCATCTCCCATCGCTGCATGAAGATCGCCTGCGCCAAACAGAGCGCCCTCGACGCCAACTGTGAAGTACACGCGATTCCCTTGGCCAATCAGCGTGCAGTCCATGTTACCGCCGTGCTGACCCGGGGTACCGTTCGCGACAGATCCCTCCGCCGGCGCGACACCAATGACGCCGATCATCGGCTTTTTCTGGACGCGGATTTTATCCTTGAATACCAACTCATTGCCTTCGCGTCTTAAGATAGTGGTCTCCATTTCGGTGATCAGGCTGCCCAATGCCCCTTCACCGGGGACAGTTACCATACTGGCTTGTGCCCCCACTTCGACTTCGACCAGCTCAATGCGCAAGACATCTCCAGGCTTGGCTCCTTCGATATACACAGGGCCGGTGGCGGGATTGACATGATCCCAATTCAGGTTGTTGACGAGATCCTGTGCAGTCTGAATCTGCCCTTCAAAGCAATCATGGGTCTCAAGGGTCACCACTTCACCCTGCTTAACGCGGGCGACAGGCTTGTTAGAGGGACTGAAAGCAAAGAAAAGTTGTTCACGCGGAATAGTAGTCATGGATTCACCTCTCGTAAGATTTGATTAGCCTCGACTGTGACGAATGCGCGGGTCTACGATTGCCTGCACAACGTCGATCGTAATACTGCTGAGAACGACCATCACTGCGGTAAAAATCACAGTGCCTAGAATCAGTGGAATATCAACGGTCTCAATCGCTTCGACGGCCATGCGACCCACACCGGGCCAATTGAAGACGCGTTCTACAATCACCACGCCTCCAATAAACCAGGGGATATCCATTCCTGCCATTGTGATGATGGGATTCAACGCGTTGGGGAGGGCGTGACGTAAAATTGTCATCTTATAAGGAAGCCCCTTAGCGCGCGCCGTACGGACATAGTCTGCAGAGAGAATATCTAGCATGCTGGAGCGCATCATACGCGCATACCAGGCCGCCCCGCCCAGACCCGCTGTCAGCGCGGGCAAAATGATACTTGCGGGCGAAGTCGCTCCGCCCAATGGGAAGATCGGTATCAAAAAACCCAAGCAATACAAAAGTAACAACCCCAGCCAAAACGGCGGCGCCGAGATCCCGATCAGGGAGATAATGGTACCAATGCGATCCATCAATTTGCCGCGCGCCACTGCAGAAATGATCCCAACCGGCAACCCAATCAGCAATTCGACAAAGATGCCTGCCACGGTCAAAGCAAGGGTGTACGGGATACGGCTGAGCAACAATTCGGTGACAGCCGTCTGTTTTCGGTAGGAAAATCCCAGGTCGCCCTGCAATGCATGACTGATATAGGTCACATAGCGAGTCCACAAGGGCTGATCCAATCCCAGTTCGTGGCGGATGCGCTGGACCGTTTCGACCGTAGCGCTGGGACCGGCGTACATGCGCGCGGGGTCGGCAGGCAAATAATACAACAGGAGGAACGTGATGATCGAGATACCAATCAAAACGGGAATGGTCTGAAGAATGCGCCGAAAAATGAAAGTCCACATGCTACAAGTTCCCGCGTTGGGTAGGATCAAACGCATCGCGCAATCCGTCACCCAGTAAATTGAAAGCAAAGACCGTGATCATGATCGCCAGTCCAGGATAGATGACAAGCCACGGCGCGGTGCGGTAATAGGATTGTCCTTGCTGGATCATCCCACCCCAACTCGGGGTAGGAGGTTGAACACCAATACCCAAATAGCTGAGACTAGCCTCGAGCATGACATTTGTAGCCGTGCCTAGCGTGCTCCACACAATGATTGTAGGGACTAATTGCGGCAAAATGTGATGGAGCATTACATAAAGCCTGCCACTTCCCAGGGCGCGCGAAGCGATGACAAATTCACGTTCGCGAATGACGAGTACCTGGCTATATACGACTCTGGCAATCCATGTCCAATAGACAAGGCCGATGACCGCGATGATGATCCACAAACTGGGTTTAAGGATGGCGACCAAGGTCATTGCCAACAACAATGTCGGGAAAGCCATCATAATGTCGGTGATGCGCATGAGCAGAGACTCGACCCATCCACCTAGATAACCAGCTGTGATGCCAATGATCAATCCAAGTGTCACTGCTAAAAGATTGGCGAGAACGCCGACCAGCAGGCTTACCCGCGCCCCATAAAAAATGCGACTGAGGAGATCGCGTCCATTTGCATCTGTGCCTAATGGGAAGTGTGTCCCGTCTCCCCCCTTGAATAATGTGCTCGGCACAGGCTGTCCATCCAGCGTTAGACCATCGCGGAATTGTTCGGCTGGATTATACGGTGCCAGGAGGGGTGCAAAAAGAGCCACCAAGATGAGCACGCCAACCAGTGCCGCGCCGAACATAGCAACGCGATCGCGCCGCAAGCGCCTCCAGATCAGCGCGGAGTAACTAACTTCAATCGGCGTGGATGCAATGACGTTTTCCTGAGAAGACAAGGTTGGTGAGGAGGTGGCTTGCATGATGATCCAAATGGGATATCATTGCCCCGCCTACTTCACCTGCACTCCCCAGCACCAACCGGGAAGTGCAGGTGCAAGTGTCAGCGAGGTAATGACATGAATCCTATTTACTCATCCACATCGTTTCATAGCTGAATAGGTGCTCGGGATGAGTGAGTGTCGGCTGACCGTGCAAGTTTTCGGAATGAGCGACGGTGTAATTGCCGTTGATCACGGGTACCCAGACCGCATCATCCATCAACATCTTGAATAGCTCCGCGTAGCCCTTCATGCGCGCGTCGCGGTCGGTGACGGCGAGTAATTCGGTCGCTTTCGCATCCACGCTGTCATTACAATAACGGGACCAGTTCCAGCCGCCGGGGACATTCGAGCCACAACCCAGAATCGGAGTATAGAAGTCATCTGGGTCGGGGTAATCCTGGGTCCAGGCCAGACCACCTGACCATACAAGAGGTGTCTTGCCATTGCCGGCATCATCAATGACGTTGGGAGCGGCGAGCGTGTTAATCGTTAGCTTGATACCAATCTTGGCAAGGTCCTGCTGGAACGATTCACAAAGTTTTGGTTGTGGATCCACGGAAATACACTCAATACTGGTTTCGAATCCATCACCATAGCCTGCTTCCGTGAGCAGCTGCTTGGCTTTATCGGGATTATATTCGTAGCCGGGATATGTTTTATCATAACCAGGCATGAGCGGAGGCAGGATTTGATTGGCAACCGTGGCGCGTCCGTTCAGCAACTGCACAATACGATTTTTGTCAATTGCATAGTTGAGCGCCTGGCGCACCTTGACATCATCAAACGGTTTCTCGGTGACATTGATGGCAATGTATGTCGTGTTCACCGTCTGCTCGACCTCAATGCGATTTTTCCAGGCCGGATCCCCGGTAATGCGAGTCCAATCTGCGCCAGGAGGCGGATCACCCATTAACTGAATCTCGCCTTTCTCCAACTGTAGTAATGCAACATCCGGCTCAATTCCTACTTTAATTGTGATCTTATCAATGAACGGACGACCTTCGAAAAAGTAATCTGGATTACGCTCGAAGGCCAATTGCTGG
>DATHUN010000366.1:0-5737 GCA_035462205.1 Anaerolineales bacterium | reverse complement strand
CCTTCAAACATAGATCACTCCTTTGTAGACTATAACGAAACAGAAAAATTGCTTTCCACCGACCTAATCAAGACGGAGCACTGTATCTTGAGACTTTGATGTAACCTCGAATCCTATGGTGCATGCTTTCAAATCAATAATGAGGATTTAGGTGAAATTTGCTTTTATCATATCCTATGTCTCATATTTGAATCATACACTTACTTAATGTTCCAATATGCCTTTGATGCTATGCTGTAATCGCTGTTCTATGCAACAGCCATCAACATAAAAAGGAGGTTTGCTATGTTGAAGATGTCTGCACTTACGAAGTGCACAATCATTTCGATCCTGCTCGCTCTGGTCGTATCGTCTTTCCCAACTACAAGTGTTTTTGCGGGCGATAACACAAACTTGGAAAGTAAATGGGATCAGTTGGTTAACCGCTACAATAACCAATCGGTTAATCATGATGTTGCACATAAGACGGTGGATCAATGGCTGGTCGAGCACAAGCATTCTCGTGTCGCGGAAAAGGCGGAGATTCGCAAGCATCTTGCCATCTGCAATTACGCTATTTACGCCGCGGGGATCATTGTTGCAGATCATGCTGGATTTGACGCGAAGGGCAAGGTCATCGATCGGGCGGCCGCGCGCAAGTCTATTAAGAGCCTAGGTTACTATCTGCAGCAGCATGCCGGTTCTGTGAGGAACCTCAGCGAACATACGAGCAACTAAGCAAGTAGTGTTAGCAAAAGCAGGGACTTTATAGAAGTCCCTGCTTTTTGTTCGTATACCTGCTATGGATTATTTGTTTCGTTGCTTTCTATGTTTTCTCCCCATCCGCATTAATTTTTCGATCCATGCCACGAATGGCTCAGCGGGCAAATAATCCGCGAGAGTCCACGTTTGCAAACCACGCACGCGCAGCACTGCATTCGCGGCTTCGATACCGGTCAGGCAGGCGCGCTCTAAGAAGAACGACGGTGCGGGATGGCGCACCCAATCCCCGGCACAAAATAAATTTTCCCACGGCGTTTCAATGCCGAGATACTTTTCCTTGGGTCCCACGGCGGGTAAGGTATGTGTCTCCGGGTTCCGTTGCAAGTGCTGCCCGATGCGATGTCCCTGCAGTTCGGGCCAGGCTTGCTGCACATCCTGGATCGCCTTTGCCAGCAGCACGGCGTCCGGCTGCGCCAATGTCTCAGGCGGTCCATAAACATGCACTTCGAGGGCGCTGCCATTCGTCTCATGCGCCCAACGCCGGAACGGGTTATAGATTCGGTCGAGCCAGAAATAGTTATGGATAATGAAATCGCCGGTGAAGATTCCTGCCTCGGCGCTCCTCTTCGGCTTGCTATCAAACCACAAACGGATCACTGCATTCGACAGTGTCCGTGGGAAAAACAACTGCTCCACGGGATCTCCAAAACTCGCACACAAAATCTTTTTTGCATTATTGGGATCGGTTGCCAGGATGACGTCTGTCGCACTAGCCGATTCTTCGCCGTGAGATGTATCCCACGTGACCAGCCACTTTTCCCCTTCTCTCGCAACCCGCTTGACGCGGGATCCGAGGCGGATGTTGCCTCCGAGTTCCTTTACCTTTGCTGCCAGTGGTTCGCAAATACTCGTGCCCCCATCCTCTGGTAAGTAGGAGAACATCCACGCGTCGCGGCGTAAGAGGGTGTAAAAGCGAAGAAAGGCAATAAACCCTGAAATGGACACTTCATCTGGATGCGAGGAAAGTCCGTTACGGGCGAGCCCCAGAAAAAACGATTTCAATGCCGGTGACCATCTCTTCGTCATATCGCCGAGGGTTATACCTTCCATCGGCTGGTTCTCTGCAAATGGATCGATCCCCACCGCCATAATGAGGCCCGACCATAGATTCATCAGCGATGCCCAATCGCCCAGACTCAGCATCCACAAAAATTTGCCGCGCAGGAATAACTGTAAGTAATGAAGCGGTGGCGGGATAAAGGAACGGCGGATCGCCGAACCGACCGGTGCCATGCCGACGAATTTCCCTGTCTTATAAATCCAGTTTTCTTCCTGTGCCGGGACAAACACCGGCTGCAGTTGATGCCGTGCCAGCATTGCCTGCAAATTCTGGTACTGCGACCAGATACCATGTACGCCGTGTTCCAACCGAAAAGAAGACTTGCCGATCTGAACCGTTTCCCCACCTGCCAGTCGTCCCCCAATAAATTTTTCGTCCGCTTCTACTATCAAGGGTTTCAGTCCGCGTTCCGCAAGATGCACCGCCGCACTTAGACCCGCAATCCCTCCACCGATGATGATGACATCAACCTGCTGTGAATTCATTCTTAGCCAGGGGCATAGGCGCTGACATCGGCGCCGCCCAATTTTTCCACCAAATACTCAAATGGATGCGCCTGCATCAGCGACGGCTCTGCATAGCATTGCTGCAACCAAGAAACGTAGGAGATGACTGCTTCGCCATATTTTTGCTTAGCAATCTTCCAGATAGTCATAGAATAGAAAGCAAGATGCGGCCAGAGAGTGAAATCACGGCGGATCCATCTGACTAGATTCTGCATGTAGGTAAACACAAAAGAGATTATAAAACACGATAAATAAACTCTGTTCACATTTGCGTTACAGGGTTTACCATACTTTTACTCTCTTGTTATTTAAATTCCCTTCTAAATATATGAAAATATCCTTGTTATAGAGACAAGTGGCCGGTTGTAATAATCTCTCCATGCGATCCTGATGGAGAGGAGCCAGTAAACGAAACTGGCAGTGAATCGCACCTACCTTTCACGACTGTAGATTGCGCAATCGCCTCAATAAATTCATAATTGCCTCATCAATCTCTACACTTGGAAGGGCATATATGGAAACTACATTTGAGCCTTCATTTCCTGCCTTACGCAGCAAGATCATTGTCATAGAAGCCATGGAGCTTTCTGTCATTGGCTTCCTTCTTTGGGGTCTCATCGCACTACTCTCCATCCAGACACCGAACACCCGCCTGCTGGATCTGCTCCTTTTCCTGGTTATCACGGAGGTCGTTCTATTAGGCTCCTGGATCATATACAACGTCTATATCCGCATTGCCCGCCTCGGCGGCAGATTCGTGGACGTGGGGATCTGGATCATCGCCTCCCTGGCAACTGGCACCTACACCTTCTGGGCATGGACCATTCTGGATATCAACCGCTGGATCGTGTCGAAGCTGTTCTACCGCGGCAAAGCCCCTATAGAATATGCCTGGAGCTGGCGCTCCAAGCAGGTGCATAAATTCTGGGAGCAGGCGCAAAAAGCAAGCGTCTAGGGTGGCAAAAACTCACCGGATCGGTGAGTTTTTTAATCTCTGGACGAAATTCCCACACTTCCAGACCACCGGGCAAGCACCCTGACACTTGGGCGCACAGTCACAAAACCCCCGGCTGTGCGTTTTACTGTTAAAGAAAAGAAAGGAGTATTCCTATGACTACAGCAAGTGAAGATTATGTGAAAGCCGGGGCCGAAAAAGTAACACCCAAAGAAATTGAGAAGGTCGTCGAGCACGCCGACGAGATCCGCCAGCAATTCCAGACGCGTGGACCGTTACGCCGGTTTGTCGAGGATGGCAAAACGCTGATGGCGCTGCTCAAGGACTATCGCAAAGGTAACTATCGCACCGCACTTTACGGGACGATTGCCGCGGCGGCGTTTGCCTTAATCTACGTGTTCAATCCCTTCGATATTATTCCGGATGTACTGCCATTCGTAGGCGCCATCGACGACGCGTCCGTGATCGCAGCTTGTCTCATGCTGATCGAACGCGACCTGGTCAAGTACCGCAGCTGGAAAGTAACACAACCGATCGACGTAGATCCCCAGGAATAAAACAACTCACGATTGGGGCACGGACATCGGAAATGAACGGTAAAACTGTGTCGTGGTTTACAAGGACTGCCAAGTGGGCATCGCATACTGCGGGCCGCCCTATGACCTTTATGATTGCTTTGGGCATTATCGTAGCCTGGGCAGCCACAGGTCCGTTATTTCATTTCAGCGACACCTGGCAGTTGGTGATCAATACAGGCACGACCATTATTACCTTCCTGATGGTCTTCCTGATCCAAAATACCCAGAATCGTGATACGGAGGCACTGCAAATCAAATTGGATGAACTCATTCGGTCTTTGGAAGCCGCTCATAATGATCTCCTCGATCTCGAGGAATTGGATGATGAGGAACTCGAACTCATCCGAAAGGATTATTTGCAACTTGCAAAGGCTGCCCGTGAGAGGCCAAAACGCAAAAAAACGGCTTCATGAGTTTTGGCACATCCCACGGTTGTAAAGGATAGAGAGGTAAAGCATGGATAAAGTGTATATGGTCACAGGTGTTTCGTCCGGGCTGGGAAAGGCGATTGCCCTGGAACTGGCAAAGACAGGCGAAACCGTGATTATAGTAGCGCGTAACGCCGACCGTGCCGCGCAGGTCGAGAAGGAAATCTCCGCCGCGACGCAAAACCCAAACTTGGACATGCAGATCTGCGATCTCTCGAACCTGTCCTCCGTGCGGAATTTGGGAACGGTACTGATATCACGTTATAACAAGATCGATGTCTTGATCAATAATGCGGGCGTGTACAGGCAGACGCGCGGGACCACCATTGATGGATATGAGACTATGTTTGCCACGAACCACCTCGGTCCATTTTTGCTGACGTACATGCTGATGGATCGCCTGATGGCAAGTGGTTCGGGACGGATTATTAATATTACGGCTCCTTCGACGACCGAATTGAATTTCGACGACCTGCAAGGAGAACACAGTTTCACCTCGTTGACTGCTTTCGGCGCAAGCAAGATGGCGAACCTGGTGTTTACGCTTGAACTGGCGCGCCGCATGGAAAATACTGGCGTGACGGTGAACGCGTTTCATCCGGGATTGGTGCGCTCTTCGATCATGAAGGATGCTACCTCGCCCATCCGTCTGCTGAGTTGGCTGTTTTCTGCTCCTCCCACCCGCGCAGCACAGGAGGTGGTGCGACTTGCCCTTTCGCCGGAATTCCAAGATGCGAACGGGAAATTTTTCAGCAACGGAAAAGAGCTTGCTCCCACCGCCTATGCACTTGACCAGAACGTTCAGCAACGGCTATGGGAGATCAGCGAAAAATTAACGAAGGCCCCCGAGCAGGGTCCAAATTATGATCCCACTGGTAGCGTTGCTTTGTACAATGACAAAGACATCCCGGAAGGTTTGATCCGTCCGGAGGATGACCAAGTACGAAAATAAAATCCTGAGGACATGAAAAAAGGCGAGTCTTTTGGACTCGCCTTTTTATATGCTTGCTCTTGCAAGTTTTCTAGTTCCGCTTCATACCCACTCGACTTTTCGAAGCACCTCCGCCCTGTTCATGTTTGGCACCGATTCTCTGGCGGAGCAAATTCAACGCGCTTTCCCTCAGACAAAAGTTGTCAAGACTCTTAATGCGGTCACGGCGCGTATTGTGGTCTATCCGCAGGAAGTCGCCGGTGGGGATTATCATGGCTTCGTGAGTGCCAATGATACTGATACCAAGGTGCGAGTGACCGATTTATTAAGATCCTTCGGCTGGATCCATATTTTGGATCTCGGCGATTTCAGTTCTGCCCGTGACGTTGAAGCATATCTCTTGCTCTGGTTGTGTCTCTTTGGAGCCATGAATACCGGGATGCTCAACATCAAGATTATGAAATGAACCTGCCCTTTAAACTCCTACAGCCCGTGTCGCCGCACGAGCTGTAGGATT
>DATHUN010000365.1:0-2939 GCA_035462205.1 Anaerolineales bacterium | reverse complement strand
TCTGTTTCAAGCTGTGCATTAACTCGATTTGACACTATTTTTTGGTCTCCGGTTGTGTAGGTCAGGCTGCAAGCCTGACCATTTTATTTCCATAATATGGCGGGTTATAAATCCGCCCGACTCCACGGTTCGAGCAGATCGAATTCTGTGAAGCCCATGGATGCATATAAGGCGTGCGCCCCTTCCGTATACGAGCTGACCGTTGCCAGCGTAGC
Source organism: Anaerolineales bacterium (assembly GCA_035462205.1). Lineage (GTDB taxonomy): Bacteria > Chloroflexota > Anaerolineae > Anaerolineales > Villigracilaceae > Defluviilinea. The sequence goes on along the minus strand of DATHUN010000365.1, from coordinate 2,724 downwards.
ACCCAGTCTCTGGGCGCGGCGCAAGCCTTCGCTCATGACGGCTTTTCCGAGACCGCGCTTTTGATGATCTGGATGAGTACCCACCGGCTCGAAAACAGCGGTGCGAGTCACATCGTCGACCCAGACGGTGCAGAACGCCACCAGCTCTCCATCAGGTGCCACGGCGACGATATCCAAGTCGCGGTTGTAAAGCGGAGCGCGCTGGACGTTTTTATACCACTCCCAACCCTGGTATTTTTCATCGGGCTCATCGGGATGAAAGACCCTCCACGAGAGCCAGCTACGTGCCGGCAATTCGCTCACGTCACCCAGGGCGCGGACTGTGTATCCGCTGGGGAGAATGGAATTAGGAATCCCGCAAGGGGACGATGCCGGCTGGGTAAAGAACCGGCGGCGCATATGTTCTGCTTTGAATCTTGAGCGTGCATAGCCGCGTCGCCTCAGGATATCCTTGTGCAAAACATCCTCTTCGTTCACCCAGGCAATCAATTCCTTTTTGTCGCCTTGGTTTTGAGTGGTAAGTTTTGATTCGGCTATATCAAGCATTTCGCTGATCAATGCCGCATTGCGATAAGCAGGATGGATTTGGAAGAATGCTTCGCCCGGTGTATCGGGATTGAGCATCGCCACAATCCGTCCCTCGGATTCCCAGAGGTGAATCATATCCTGCAGATCGAGATGAAAGATATTCATATTGACATGCCAGACCCAGTAATCCCAGCGCAACAGCGACCATGAATATTCATGGCGATTATTGAGCAGGGCTACCTCGCGCAAAAATTCTCGAATCTGCCAGTTATCGTTTTCGTTTTGATAGGTTCGTATGGAAAGTGGTATAGCTTGTTTCATTCCGAATTTCCTTCTAACCATTGAGTATGCAGAGAACCGTTGATGGCTTAAGGATATCCGTTCTAGACAAAAATTCCCCTATCAGGAAAGGAGTTTGCACTGTCCAGATGGACAGTAATCACTGCACTCGTTTTGTTGTTACAAAGCAAGTCGCCGAGTGAACTGCACAGCCGCAGCAAAGATCAGGAGAGCAATGGCAGTGTACCAGCCGCCGAGCGCAAATGAGTGTGGAGACCACATCCCAATCCCAACAGACCCAAGGATCAAAGCAGCGGCCAACACTCCAAACTCCCACATCCCATACAGTAAGATGAACGGCATGTAGTGCGCGCCGACGACGAGCATGAAGGCAGGGTAAAACCAATTGATGTTATACAACGAAGCTGCTCCAATCAAAGGCAGAGTGAGTGGAACAATGAAGGCGGTCAGTGTGGCGAGCTGATTCATGGGATGACCCTTCGGCAGCGTGCTTGGGCGCCCAAGCATACGCAGAGTCAATTGTGTCAATGGGAAGATCAAAGTTCCGCCCAAGACAAGCATCAGGATGGCGTGGCGCTGGCTAATCCAGGTCGCAAGGATCGCCGAAACCAGCCACATGACACCCGAGATCGTCTGTCCCACTGAGCCGCGCACAAACGTCACTTGAACATCGCGTTGGGCTGTTTTGATATCCATTTTTCTTCCTTTGCTACACCTACAGAGAATAGGACTCTCCAGTGGAGAGTCCTATTCTCTGATGAAACTTAAACCGTCGTCGGTCGACGCACGGCGGTATAGAGCAGATACACACCACCGAGGATGATCGCCACCGGCCAGAAGATCTCGTAGGAGTTGACGAAGAACCCCGAGGCGACAGCCAAGACCCCCAGAACAATTGCGGCGATCTTCGCCCAAGCTTTATCATGTCGCAACCAGACGACGGCGAATGTGGCAGCGAGTCCAGCCATCATAAAGGCATTAACATATCCGCCGCTGGTCGCGTCGTTGATCCATCCCGCAATTGCCAGTGTAGTAATAATAGCCAGCACGGTCATCACACCCGCCGGAATGATCGCCCACCAGTTATCCGCCGAGCGGAAGTACAAAATAAAGAAAGGCAGCGCAATCGCCAGAAGAAACACTGAGCCGAAATACGCAGCCATTTGTCCACCGGCGGCGAGCATGGGCGCAACGCTCAATACGCCAAACACATAGGCGACAAGCAACGCCCAAACGCGGGTCCGGTTGTTGAGATAAACAACCAGGAAGGTCAGAGCGATGAGGAATAGGAAGAGGGCGCCAATCCATTCTCCGTGGACATTATCCGCGAGCAGGGTAACCAGCGCCAGGAACAGCATCACTCCGCCAGGGATGAGTGCCCACCAGTTGCGGGTACGATCTGTCAGGTAAGCCGCTGCAAACGGGAGCAGCAGACCAAAGAACAGCGGCGAACCCACCGCGGCACTATCGACGTGGTTGGTGGCGAGGGCAACGATCACCGCCAGACCGCCGAAAACACCAGCCGGGAAGAGCCAGCCCCATTGCTTCCCTCCCGTGGTCGCGTAGCTGACAAATCCCAGCAGGCTGATCGCGGCAAAGACAAAGATCCACAATGTGGGAGAAAGGTTTTCGATATAACCAAATTGATCCAGCAGCGCCAGCGCGCCCGCGCCGATCAACAACACTCCCCAAAACAGACTCGCACGATTGATGTTCATGAACATCCTCCTTTTGATTTCTATATTCAGTATACGCTTTTCGAAGAAGATTGCCTCATGCGCAAGTCGAGTTTCCACTGTCCGGGTGGATAGCCTACAGCTCTGCTTTTCTGAATCTCCAGACCGCCAGTATGAAGAAGCCAGCTGCGTATGCCAGCAGGATGAGTGCCGGCAGCCC
>DATHUN010000364.1:0-1611 GCA_035462205.1 Anaerolineales bacterium | reverse complement strand
AATAACATCCCTTAGGAGAATGACATGTCAAACGTCCACGCTTCGACCCACCCACTTGTCCAACATAAACTCTCCCGCCTGCGAGACATTAAAACAGAGCCGAAAAAGTTCCGCGAACTGGTGCGCGAGATGGCCGCGCTGCTCGCCTATGAGGCAACTGCCGATTTGGCGGTCACACCGCGTGAGTTGGATACCCCCCTCGCCCATATGACAGGCGCCGAATTGCAGGAAAAGATCGGTCTTGTTCCGATCTTACGCGCCGGACTGGGCATGGTCGAAGGCGTGTGGGGCTTGATGCCTAGCGCCGAAGTGTGGCACATCGGTTTGTACCGCGACGAGCATACGCTCCGCCCGGTGGAATACTACAACAAGCTTCCGCTCGAACCGACGGTTTCGGTATGTCTGATCCTCGACCCGATGCTCGCAACAGGCGGATCAGCAACTGCCACTGCAGCTGTACTCAAACGCTGGGGGGTGAAGAAGATCAAGTTTGTGGGCTTGATCGCGGCGCCCGAAGGGATTAAAGTCATGCAGGAACAGCATCCCGACATTCCGATCTACATCGCGGCGATTGATGATCATCTTAATGAATTCGCTTACATTGTGCCGGGACTGGGCGACGCGGGAGACCGGCAATTCGGGACAGGGTAATTTAGTTATCAGTACCTGATAACTGGAAACTCATCATCAGTGTTGAGTAAAAGGAGTGAAGTATGCAACATTTTCTCATTCCACCACGTGAACCACAGCAACACGAACCCATTCGGCCGCCGATGATCTACATCGAGAAGCCATTAAAATGGGAATACAAACAGATTGTTCGTAACCTTGAAAGCGAGAAGCCACTCGAGGAAAGGGAATTGAACGCCCTTGGTGGGGATGGCTGGGAAATGGTGGGTATCGCCCAGCAGCCACCAATGACCTACTACTATTTCAAGCGCCAGATTGAGAAATAAATGGCTTACAACCTAAAACTAGCGGAGCGGATTCGGTCCGAGCACAATGGTGTGCCGTTCGTCGAAAAGAAAATGTTCGGTGGTGTGGGATTTCTATTGAATGGCAACATGGCTTGCGGTGTCCACAAGGATGATTTCATCGTGCGCGTGAATCCCGATAAGCACACCGCGCTCCTCGAGAAACCCCACATGCGTCCGTTTGCCATGGCGGGCAGGCCAATGAAAGGCTGGCTGGTCGTCGATGCAGAGGGGTTCAAAGCGGCAAAGCAACTCAGCACTTGGATTAAAGAAGGGGTTGCATTCGCTTTGACACTTCCGCCAAAATGAAAGCAATGGTTTTAGAGTCGCTTACCGATGTAAGCAAGAATCCGACTCCACTGCAACTATGCACGTTGAATGAACCGGTTCTTGCGCCGGGAGAGATTCTGTTGCGCATATCTCGCTGTGGAGTCTGTCACACGGAATTGGATGAAATCGAAGGGCGAACTCCCCCTCCATATCTGCCGGTTGTGTTGGGACATCAAGTTGTGGGGATTATTGAGGAAGGGCAAAACAAAGGTCAACGCGCAGGTGTGGCGTGGATTGCCTCCGCCTGCGGGCATTGTCAATATTGCCAATCGGGACAGGAGAATCTTTGTCCTGAGTTCAAAGCGAC
>DATHUN010000363.1:0-2936 GCA_035462205.1 Anaerolineales bacterium | reverse complement strand
GGGGATTCGATCGGAAGAAAATCGATACGAATCCCCTGAACAAAAACAAATCGTTAGCTAATCGATCGGCTCGGTCGTGATTTGTGGTTGATTCTTCAGTGGCCCAACTCCCTGTTTCCCGGGGTGATCGGGAATATCAATCTGGATTTCACTTACGTTGTTAAAGTAATTGAGTTCCGGAAGTTGATGGCAAAAACCTGTCGGATCCGTGAAAGGACATGGCTCGCCAGGCCCTGCCAGGAACGGCGGATTAACAGTGATTCGGATGATGTACGTGCCTGGCGGAACTGGATCCTGTCCATCTCCTCCATCCAAAACGAAAAACTGACCAGCAAGCTGCCAAACATACGTATCGGCCCAACCCACGCTAATCCCCTGATTGCCTGGAAAGGCCGGTTCTGTCGCGGTCGCTGGTGCGCCACAGCTCAGATAGTTTCGCTCGTTGTTAGCCGGACCGGGAAATTCCTGAAATTTTTCTATGTCAATCATGCAAAAGCCACGCTTGGCTGCACGCCAGGTGTGACCCGTTGCCGGATCAATCAATTCGTAAAGACTGTAATGTCGAAAGTGGAAGTGCCGGTGACAACTGGCAAACTCGAAGAGTCCATCACCATTGTTGAAATGGACATTAGGATCTCCGACTACCAAATCAGCAGTGCCGATGTTGGGCGTAGACACAGTGAAGCGTACCAGCCTATGTTCGCCGGGTGTAATTCCGCCTTCTTGAACACTACACGCCTCGGCTGATAACTTTTCGTCGCGCACCACCCAGTTTTGCAAGAGCCGTTTTTGGTCGACAATGAGATCCGGTTTGGCAGGTGCGGAGGTAATGGCTTCTGCCCTTTGAAAAGCCAGCGCCGCTCCAATGATCAAGACACTTGCAGCAAAGACCATGGTCCATCTTTTCATCTGAGGTCTCCTTTGAGAAGTAGTGAGTTTGAAACGATTGTATTCGGGAACCTAAGTAAATAACCGAGGCAGGAGAATGTCAAGGTCGAAGGTACGTCCAGGGCGCGCGATCAGTCTTTGGTGACTAAAGAGAGTTGCCTTCATGGAACTTGATCGAATAGTGGTGATCTATCATCACTGGAATTGCTGAGTTGACATTCAAGCGGAGCATTTCCCGGCTGGCGAAGTGCATGGCTAACTGCGTGATTTTCGTCGGCGTTCAATTGATCGTTAAGAGTTTCCAACCACTCTTCGGTTAGTTCGGAGATAATAAACTTCCTTTTTTGACTCTTGGCACACAATAGGCACATCGGGAGAAGAAGTGTTTTTCGAGGCGTGGGCCGGTGAGCGCCTAAGCTATTGATTCTGCAGTGGTGCCGAGGGCGGGAGTCGAACCCGCACGTCCTTTCGGACAACGGATTTTAAGTCCCGTGATGAGGCCATTACCTAGTCTTACGAAACGAGACAAGCCAGTATTTACGCGCCTAGCGGTCGTCAAGGTATCGCTTCGGCTGGCTTCGTATCAACACGTGCCGCCACCATCTTAGCCCCATCTCAGCATGAGAATATTTTGACATTGACGAGAGCCTCTCAACCAAGTTCGGTAACTTCCTGGCAGTCTTCATCTCGGTCATGAATTGAATGAAAGCCTAATCTTTTTTGATGAGATCGAGGAATGAGTCACGCGCAAAGAGCGTGTAGCTATCGCTAGTGGGATCTCGTTCCAGCCTCAAGTCAAACTCTTTGACCGATAGCTCTTCAAGATCGACATGATACTACAGCGTTGAAAGTACTTTCATTGGGAATACTCGGCGATAACGTGGATGGTCAGTGACTCTATTTGTACTTCAAGTGCCTGCGCGTCGGCGTCACAGGCTTCAAGGCGTCAGCCGCACGTCGCACATCGTCGTTTGTAAACACCGCAAAAAGAAACGGCTGTGATTCGAGGAAATGAGCTAAGTCGCGCAGCCTCAGACCAAGATCCGACAGTCGGTGCTCATCGACGAAGATCTGACAATTTTCCGGTTCGAAGGATCTAATCAGCTGCTTTGCCGCAGGATCAAACTTCTGGTGCAACAGGTCTACGATCGCCGGCGCAAAGTGCCGGCGGTCCGGCGACGACGGTTCCGGCGGCATACCATGATCCGCAGTCACTGCCAGGAGATAGTTATTCCCAACCTTTGCCTGTAGGACACTAAGCATCAGCGTCAACTGACGGTCCATTTCCCCGAGCGTGACGCGGAGCTCGTTGGAATCCGGGCCGTGCTTATGGCCCACGAAATCCGCACCTTTATAATTCATCAGAATGAGATCAGGAACGTTGTCTTCGCCTACCGGCTCGCGCTCGATCATCGCGGCCATCGCCTCGGCTTCGAATGCTGGAAACAAACCCGAATAGCGCACCTCGGCAGTCGAGTCGATTTTATGACCCATCCACTCCCCGCTAGCCGGCCACAGTGTTCTCGCGTTTCGATCCTTCAGATATTCAGGCAGCCGGAAACAGTCGGCGTTTGTGGTCCAGTTGCCCGTCTGCTGATCGTAGCTTGCGAGCACGATTGGCGCTCCATTCAACTGGCACGCACCATGGCCAGCGAGCGGCGTAGCCGCTCGGTCGATGCTCCCCTGTGCCAATATGATCGAGCGACCAGCAGTCGCCAGCTGCCAGACGTCTGCCAGTGTTAATGCCATCAGGTCTTGTGGCATTTCTCCAGCGAACATGTCGTGTCGCTGGCGGCGCGTGCGGTCGTACACACTGACACCAGTGATTCCGTGCACGCGCGGATCGGTTCCCGTCGAGATGGTCGAGTGCCCAACAGCGGTGTTCGTCGGCAGGAAGTTGACTCGCGCCTGATTAAACCAGGCACTGTGCTGGCGTATGGCGGTGAGCGTTGGCATGGAGGCGGCGTAGCGATCGAAGTAATCCCGACGCATGCCATCCAGGACTAGCAGCATGACCACTCGCGGTCTCGCAAAATCTGTCCGCAAAA
>DATHUN010000362.1:0-2998 GCA_035462205.1 Anaerolineales bacterium | reverse complement strand
ATCGACTCACTGGTGGAATGAGGCGGTCTTTTACGAGATTTTTGTGCGCTCGTTCAACGATTCGGATGGCGATGGCATTGGTGACTTCAACGGCATCACTCAAAAATTGGATTACCTGCAAAAGCTGGGCATCAACGCGATCTGGCTTATGCCCATTCATCCATCCTCGTCCTATCACGGCTATGACGTGATTAACTACTACGCGGTCAACCCCGATTATGGGACGATGGGCGATTTCAAAAATTTGCTGAATGAAGCACACAAACGGGATATCAAAATTATTATTGACCTTGTCCTGAATCACACTTCCAATCAGCATCCATTTTTCATGGACGCCAATAGCAGTCCCGATTCACTATACCGCGATTGGTATGTGTGGTCGGATACTTCCGGCGATCGCTGGCATCAAGGAAATGGCGGGTATTACTATGGCTACTTCGGCGACACAATGCCAGATCTTAACTATCGAAATCCGGCAGTTACTGAGCAACTGTTCAAACTTGTAAGTTACTGGCTTACGGATATTGGCATCGATGGATTTCGCCTGGATGCAGCCAAACATCTGATCGAAGAAGGCAACAAACTGGAAAATACAGAATCGACCCACGAATGGCTCAAAGGCTTTTACACATTTTACAAAAATACCAATCCCGATGCCTATACGGTCGGTGAAGTCGCTGGGGCGGGCGGATTTATCGCAACAAAATATACGCAGCAAACCGATCACATCTTTAATTTTGAACTCGCCAGCGGAATTGTAAACAGCATCGTTGGGGAGGCAAACTCGAGTGTTAACAGCGCCTGGACGTTTACCCTCAAAGATGCCTCGAACGGAGAGTATGCAACCTTCCTCACGAACCATGATCAGAATCGGGTTATGAGTGACTTAAACGGAAATATGGAAAAAGCAAAACTTGCCGCAGCGATCTTGCTAACTTCTCCGGGCACACCGTTCCTCTATTACGGAGAAGAGATTGGTATGCAGGGCAAGAAGCCCGATGAGGACATCCGTCTGCCAATGCAGTGGAGTGCAGATGCGAATGCTGGGTTTAGCACGGGTACTCCCTGGCGTCCGCCTGATCTGAACTATGCAGAGGTTAATGTTGCCAAACAGGATACGGATCCGAATTCACTTTTAAACTGGTATCGCAAATTGATTCAATTGCGCAAGGATCATGCGGTGTTACAAGCTGGCAGTCTCACTGTGTTGGAAACAGGAAACCCCGGCATCTATGCAGTCCTGCGCAACAATGACCGTGAGCATATGTTGGTGTTGATGAATCTAAAAGGGATGCCGATCTCTGACTACTCGTTGGGCTTGAAAAAGCAGGCTCTCCCCGATGGTAACTTCACTCCCCAATCCTTATTAGACTCAAACGCAGCAGCTAGCCTCACCGTTGCAGGCGGTATGTTGGCGCAATACAAACCGCTTGCGCAGTTATCCCCCTATACCGCCTATATCTTTCAACTGAAATAATTTCATTTCCGGAAAAAGACCAGGAACAACGCATACACAAGGGTAATTACTACGCCTACCACAGACAGGAGCACGCCCACAAGCGCAGTACGGCTATTTTCGGTCCTCATACTAAACAAACCGGACGCAATTCCCAGAATGCTCGCGAGTCCGCCACAGGCGGGAATGATGGCGAGGCATAAGCTCATCAGTCCCAAGGCAGCAGAGGCTAAGGCCAGGAATTTTGCCGTGCGTAACTCGGGGTCAAGACTGTTCGGGTCAACTTCCATGATTGCTCCTGTGCATAAACACGTGGGATTATACTCGGGGTAAGGATATGCTCATTTCTCTGCAGTTTAGGCGTCAACAGGGCTGATTCGATGCACAGAACTGTGCCGAAGCAACTGGAGGAAGCCACCCGCTTGGAGCGGTATCGGCGTTGATCGACTTCCTGACGGGCTATTTGGAATTTGCATCGCCCGGTATGAAAATTTCATTGCTACTTTTTGTATTAGAAACGAATTGAAGTAGAATCACACAAGTAGGACAAGATGACATCCTTCGACAAGCTCAGGACAAGTCTTGTCCTACTTCATCTTATTCGCAGAGGTCATTCAATGAGCATACCTGACTGGGTACAGGACGCAATTTTTTATCAAATTTTCCCCGATCGTTTTGCAAGAAGCAGTCGCAACCCGGCACAAAATCTGCCCTTTGAAGCATGGGACTCCGCTCCCACGTTTCATGGCTACAAAGGCGGCGACCTATTTGGGATCGCCGATAAGCTGGATTATTTGCAGGACCTTGGAGTCACCGCTCTTTATCTCAATCCGATCTTCTCCTCAGCCTCGAATCACCGCTACCATGCCTATGATTATTTCACCGTCGATCCACTGCTTGGCGGCACAGCAGCTTTTGTGGAGCTGCTTGAGAAGGCGCACCAGAAAAACATCCGCATCATTTTGGATGGAGTTTTCAACCACTCGTCGCGCGGGTTCTGGCAGTTCCATCATGTTCTTGAAAACGGCAATGGCTCTCCGTATAAAGACTGGTTCTTCTTCGACCCGGATCGTTTGAGTGGCAGACGGCATTGGGGCGCGTATCCCGGTCCACAGGAGATGAAGGCACTCCAGCAGCACGAAGATAGTCTCACCGCGATCGGCTACCGGGGCTGGTGGAATCTGCCTGCCTTGCCAAAGTTCAATACCAATACACCAGCGGTGCGCGACTTCCTGTTTAGTGTAGCCGAGTATTGGATCAGGCTGGGCGTCGACGGCTGGCGGCTCGACGTCGCCACGGAAATTGACGATGATTCCTTCTGGCAGGAGTTTCGCACCCGCGTCCGCGCTATCAACCCCGAGGCGTACATCGTCGCCGAGATTTGGCACGAGTCCCAGCGCTGGTTGCAGGGCGATCAATTTGACGCGATCATGAACTATGACGTGACCCGACCGATCCTTGCATACACCTCAGGCAAGCACCTCGACCTGCGCGTGCTTCACCAGCAATCGAATTACCGCGGCATTCATAACGCCATCGATG
>DATHUN010000361.1:0-4152 GCA_035462205.1 Anaerolineales bacterium | reverse complement strand
GAATCCCGCGGCAATCACCGTCGCCGCGACCAGGAGATTCATCGGTACGAAACGAGTTTTTCTCCAACCAACGGCGCGCACATACAGAAATCCATGGACAAGGATGACGATCAAATATCCAATGCCGAATGTCAAGCCTGTATCACGGAACGCATGGGGAATCGACAGGGCGCAGATTAAGAATGCTGCCATCCCGGCAATGAGCAAAAGCTGTAGGCTCCATGTCACAGGAGGAACGCTATTCGTGAGCCAGACATAGCCCCCATACATCCAAAACAAGACAATGAAAATCAAGCTCGATTGCAGCAGACTTTCCCAAGATAAAGACCGGGCTAACAATGCGGAGAGTTGAGTCAGGGTAAAAACAAACACCAGATCAAAAAATAACTCCAAGCTTGTTACACGCGACTCATTGATTTCCAGGACCGGCTTGCGATTTGCATCCACTCTGTTCGACATATGTAAATCCGATTTGTTGATAGGGATACGATGAGTATAGCACCACCAAACCAGCAGATGGAACGTCCAAGCTTGCTCCTTGACAAACCGTATCAGTACCGTTAAATTAGTCCTACGATGGACTTTCCGAAGGAAACCATCGAATTCTTCTCAAAGGAGGTGCGCTCACATGACCGCTCGTTTCAAAAGAATAGCGTTTATTTTGTGAGTGCATCCGTAGACTGCGTTTTCGATTTCCAGTTGACTTGAAAGGCAATGCCGCGGATGTACTCTACTCCGTGGCTTTTTATTTCCTATCCTTTTGCCGCGGTGGATGCCGCGGTTGTTTGTTTAATCAATTGGAGATTGTCAGTCTATGAACGCCCGGACGAAAAAGTTCCTCTCGTATTACAAACCATATTTAGGATTATTTGCTTCGGTGATGATTTGTGCATTGATCGTCGCTAGCATTACCTTGCTCTTACCCTTATGCACTCGCTACATGACCAAAAATATCTTGGCAGGTCCGCAGCCGGATGCACTCCTTCGCATTGGGCAGGTGGGTCTGTTGATGCTCGCCCTGGTCCTGATCCACACTGTGTGTAATTTCTACGTGGCGTATCGCGGACACACGATGGGCGCCATGATGGAAAGCGACCTGCGCAGCGAGCTATTCGAACATTACCAAAAACTGTCGTTCGGCTTTTATGACGAGCAGCGAACCGGGGAGTTGATGTCGCGAATCACCAATGACCTGTTCTGGTTGTCCGAGCTCTATCATCACGGACCCGAAGATATCCTGATCTACTCGATCAAGGGCATCGGGGCATTCGTCATCCTGTTGCAGATCAACGTTCCGCTGACTCTGGTCGTCTTCTTCTTTCTACCAATCATGGTCATCTATGCCTCGTATTTTTACAAAAGGATGCATTCGATCTTTAAACGGAACTGGGAGCGCATCGGCGATATCAACGCTCAGGTGGAGGATACGCTTTCGGGCATTCGGGTGGTGAAGTCTTTCGCCAACGAAGAGATCGAGGCGAAAAAGTTTGCCAATGCAAATCAACGCTTTCTGGAAAGTAGAAAGCTTCGTTATCGATATGAAGCTGCCTCTTATGAAGGGCTGACCGGTTTCACGCAGCTGATGACGATCACCGTGGTCATCGTCGGCGGGGCGAGCATCGTTACCGGCGCCTCGCTCGATCTGGCGGACCTGATCGTTTTCCTGCTGTACATCGGCAATTTCATCGAACCGATCCTGCGCTTTAGTGAGATTATCCAACAATACCAGCAGGGATTTACCGGTTTCGAGCGATTTATGGAAATCATCGAAATCGAGCCAGAGATTCAAGATGCAGCAGGTGCGGTGGAAATCCAAAATGCCCATGGACACGTAGAATTCAGAAATGTTGGGTTCCGCTACAAAGAAAATCACGCTCATGTTCTGAAGAACATTTGCCTGGACGTCCACGCCGGGGAGACGGTTGCGTTGGTGGGATCCTCCGGCGTTGGCAAGACCACACTATGTTCGTTGATTCCCCGCTTCTATGAAGTCAGCGAAGGCGAAGTTTTGCTGGACGGCGTCAACATCAGAGACATTCAAATCTATTCCCTGCGCAGAAACGTGGGGGTCGTCCAACAGGATGTTTATCTATTTGCCGGCACCGTATTTGAGAATATCCTCTACGGGCGGCCGAATGCCAGCGAAGCGGAGATCGTCGAAGCGGCGAAAAAGGCCAATGCACACGAGTTCATCATGACGCTGCCGCATGGCTATCATACGGACATCGGTCAGCGCGGCGTGAAACTCTCAGGCGGACAAAAACAGCGCTTGAGCATTGCGCGCGTCTTCCTCAAGAATCCGCCGGTGTTAATCTTTGACGAAGCCACAAGCTCTTTAGATAATGAAAGCGAAAGAGTGGTCCAGGAGTCCATGCAGGAGCTGGCAAAGGATCGCACCTCCTTCGTCATCGCCCACCGCCTATCCACGATCCGCAATGCAAAACGAATCCTTGTGTTAACGGATCGCGGCATCGAGGAAGAGGGAAGTCATGAGGAGTTGATCAAGTTGAATGGTATCTACGCGCAGTTGTATAGCATGCAATTCGACGTTGTGTAAATCCAATCTTCACTCACAAAGCCCGCTGAATGGACCAATTTGACAAGTTTTCCCTGGTCATAATAGCAAGCTTCACTTGTCAGATTGACTCTGACGTCACGATGACTATAATAAAGATATAAGAAGCGATACACCAGGTACCCTTATTTGGTCGCTTGCGAATACATCGTGCGGGGTACCTGGCGCGCAAATAGCGAAACCGGTCTTCGGTTTCGCTATTAATTTTCGTGGCATGAGCATGGGACGAGGAGGTGTACCGAAAAATGAATTAGAGCAGTGTTGTTTTATGGAAAGGAACCTACTATGAAAATCATAGTCAAATTACTTGCCGTGCTCGCCTTGTTGCTGGTCACCCTCATCCCGCAAGCCCTGGTATCTGCAGAAGTGACCCAAGCGGAGGGGCACGAAGCCTGGGCTTATTTTTCGAGCATAGATGCATCAGGGTGCATTAAAACGAGTGTGGAAATCGATACAGCAAAAGAACTACTTATCAGCCTGGCACTGTTCCAGTATGACATGTGTACGGGAGAAGTGTTACTGGAGGCATATGGACGCAAGCCGCTATCACCGTCGGAGATCAAGTTCTTTGGGAACTTGGATTCCGCCAGGTTGACGACTACCGTTCAAGTCACCGATTTGGAGCGAGGCTTGTCCTTCGACATCTTTATCGATCTGACCTGGATCGGCACAGGTGATATTCTTGCTTATCACGCTCATGATCACAATCAACCCTCGCCAGGTTGTAACGTGAATGTGCAAGGCCGAGAGAAATACCGCGAAGCTCAGGCATCCGGGACATTATCGGATGGGACGACAAATTTCACGCCCACGACTTCCCTAAATGCTTACCTGTACTCGTGGAAGAACACGTTTGTAGCATCGCACGCCTGCGAATAGTCTGTTCCGCTTATTGCCGTAAATGCCGAAGCCCCTCGATGAATCTCATCCGAGGGGCTTTTGGAATGCCACTCTTCTGCTCTTGCTGCGGAAATAAAACAACGATGTTTCGTCCTATCAACGATTGACATGAGCCTTAAAAGGGCTAAACTATATTCATATCTTTCATACGTCTGATCGATTGCTTAAAGATTTTCAATACCGCCGCATGCAAGCGTGATCCGGGCCAGAGGCGCCAGGAATTATTTTCCTCTCGCCATCCTTGTTCGATTTCTCTGCATGAGGTGATTCCAGGCAGAGTTTCCCAACTTTTTCTAAAGGAGGCTTGCAGGAAATGAAAAGAAAGTCAGCAGTAGGATGGACGTTCATGTGGATTCTTTTGCTGGCAGGTGTGCTGGCATTTCTTCCACAGGCACCGCTTGTGGAGCCCACCACAGGCAACCTGGTGCCAAACGGTGATTTTTCCAGCGCCATGAGCGGCTGGGGCTGGTATCTCGCCCCCAACGCAATGGCTTACCGGAGCATTGTCAACGGGGAGATCTACGTTCAAATCCCGGATGATGGGGATGCCACCTCCCACATCCAGGTAAACCGTCCCAATCTCACGATCGTCAATGGACGGCAATATGCGTTGTACTTCGATGCGCGTGCCGCCAGCGGCACCCGTAATATTGTCGCCAGCGTGAGCATGATGGAAA
>DATHUN010000360.1:0-8222 GCA_035462205.1 Anaerolineales bacterium | reverse complement strand
GTCTGCGCGTATGAGGTTAGTGATAAATCTGAATACTTCCTCGCTTGGGTCTGTCCAGTCAAAATTGCCATCCTTGTCCTCGGTGTAGCCGTCGAGTGACGTGTTCGTCGTGTAGATCAAATAAGCCATGCTAACCTCCTTCGTATGAGACTCCAAATAGTGGTTTATACGAAGGCTCTTCGCTTAAGAAACTTGATATTGCATTATACGCCTTCGAAATCTGTAACAAAAACTCCCGCCAACCTTTGCCGACGGGAGTTTCTAATTTCCCTCTCTCTATTCTCTGCTCTCTGTTCTCTGTTCTCCATATAACTTGCGATGCACCACACTGAGCGCCCGCACTTGCTCGGCGGCGTGATAGGACGAGCGCACCAGCGGGTTCGATTCCACCCATTGGAAGCCAATCTCTTTACCGTAATCACGCAGCTCGGCAAATTCTTCCATCGTGTAATAGCGCGAGATCGGCATATGCTTCTTGCTCGGCTGCAGGTACTGGCCGATGGTCAGGATGTCCACGCCCCATGAGCGCTGGTCGCGCATCACGGCTTTGATTTCATCCATCGTTTCGCCGAGTCCCACCATGATGCCAGATTTGGTCAGCACCTCGGGGTCAAGTTTTTTTGCGTTGGATAAAGTCGCGGCGGCCCACTCATAATTGTCCTGTGGTTGGACGGTCTTGAACAGTCGCGGCACGGTCTCCACATTGTGATTCAGGATCTCAGGGCGGGCGTCCATGACGATCTTCAGCGCTTCGACTGAACCTTTGAAATCGGGGATCAACACTTCGATGGAACAACCTGGCAGTAATTCGCGGATTCTGCGAATGACCATCGCAAAGATCGGCGCGCCGCCATCCCGTCTTTCGTCGCGGTTGACGGACGTGATGACCGCGTGTTTGAGTTCCATAGCTTTGACAGCCTGGGCGACGCGTTCGGCTTCGCCCCAATCCAACAGTCCCGGCTTGCCGTGTTTGATATCGCAGAAGGCGCAAGTGCGAGTACAAACGTCGCCGAGCATCAAGAAAGTTGCGGTGCCGCTGCCCCAGCATTCGCCAAGGTTCGGACACATCGCTTCTTCGCAGACGGTATGTAATTCTTTTTTCCGCATCAGCCCGTGCAGCCATTCGTACGTCTCGCCGGAAGGGGCACGCACCTTGATCCATTCGGGGCGGCGCAACGGGCGGATGTCAGCTTCGGGGATAACTCGGTCTCTCGTAGGTGTAGCAGACATAATCCTCATTCTGTCATTGCGATCGTAGCGAAGCAATGGCATGAATAATTCTACTTTATCTTTCTCACTTTCAATCGTAAACCTTTCACTTCGACGACTTCCACTTTGTCGCCCTTACCGATCTTTTCGGACTCGGTGACTGGCTCGGCGCTCCATAGTTCTGACTCTAACTGGACTTGACCGCCGGTGTCTCCCACGGATGTGCGCGCCGTTCCCATTTTTCCGACGATGGATTCTGCCCCCATGCGGACGGGTACGTGAGTCGTGCGCAGCGCCAGCATCAGAATGCTGAAAAATGCTGCTCCCAGGAAGATGCCAAATCCAATGATGAGAGGCACAGATACGCGCTGGAACTGCGGGACACTCGCCGAATTAAACAAGACAAGCGCGCCGATAATGAACGCGACAACGCCCGCGGTTGTTAGTGCGCCATGAGTAGGCGCCTTGATATCCAGGATGAATAAGACGAAAGCCGTGACTAGGAAGATCACGCCAAACCAATTGACGGGTAGGATGCCCAGTCCATAGGTTGCCAGGGCGAGGCAAAACACACCGACAAATCCTGCCACCCAGCCGCCGGGACTCGAGATCTCAATCAACAGCGCTGTGGTCCCGATCGAGAGTAACGTAAAGACGATATTCGGATTGGTCAGCAACAACAGGAACTGCTCGATGAAGGTCATATTGAGCGGTTCGGTGATCGCATTTGCAGTATGCAGCGTGCGCGCCTCGTTGTTGACTTTCACGGTGAAACCATCGAGCGATTCCAGCAGGTCATCAATATTATCGACCACAAAGTCCACGAGATGGGCTTGCAGGGCTTCGGTGGCGGTGGCAGCCTTGGCTTCGTCGATCATCGATTCGGCGAGCTTGAGAGCATCTGTACCGCGCGGAGAAACGATATCCCGGATGGCGGCTTTGGATGCATTGGTTGCCTTAGCGCGTTCGTCCGAAGTGAGATTTTCCCCTGAGCCACTGATTGGCGTCGAGGCACCAATGGCGGTTTCCGGCGCCATTGCCGAGACATGGCCCGCCATGGTGATCAGCGCACCGGCGCTTCCGGCGATCGCGTTCTTTGGCGCGACATAGACGACAACTGGTACAGAACTGGCGCGTATCGCCCCGATAATATCTAAAGTAGTGAGAAGGTCGCCTCCTGGCGTGTTCAGCTGAATGATCAGCACTTCAACATTCCGCCGCTCGGCGGTCTGGATGCCGCGCTTGAGGTATTCGAGCATTGGCGGCATGATCGGA
Source organism: Anaerolineales bacterium (assembly GCA_035462205.1). Classification (GTDB taxonomy): domain Bacteria; phylum Chloroflexota; class Anaerolineae; order Anaerolineales; family Villigracilaceae; genus Defluviilinea. The sequence continues at coordinate 5,738 of DATHUN010000360.1, read as the reverse complement.
CCGTCCGCGGTCATGACGAGGGCAACCGGCTGATCGTTCTGGGCATGCCCCGTTTGAAAGATCGCCAGCAGCGCGGCAAGAAGGATAAAAAACAATCCCATCCTTTTCATGGATGGGATTATAACCCTCAGTAGGTCCCGCCTATGGCGTGACATTTTCATGTTATTCAATGCATGGCGGGTTGAAAACCCGCCCTACGATTAACGTTCTCTTCTCCTCAACCAATCCGATCCCATGACCAGAATCAGAGAAAATAATCCTAGGGCCAGTGCCGCACTATAGGCACCGATGTATTGGCGCTCGTCCAGTGCGCGGTAAATGAAGAGGGTTGCGGTCTCTGTTCTTCCCTGCACGCCGCCGCCGATGACGAGTACCGCCCCGAATTCACCAAGAGCGCGTGCAAAAGTTAATGTAACGCCATAGATCATGCCCCAGCGTAAGGCCGGGAAAGTCACGCGCCAAAAGGTTTGCCAGGCATTCGCGCCGAGTGTCGCCGCCGCTTTTTCCTGCTGCCGGTCGAACGCTTCCAGGACCGGGATCAATTCGCGGATCATAAAGGGGAGCGTGACGAACAGTGTCGCCAGGACCATGCCCGGCATGGCGAAGGCGACCTTAATTCCTATGGCATCAATTACCGGTGCCAGAATACCATTGCGGCCAAACAACAGCAGCAACATGTAGCCTGCCACTACAGGCGAAACAGCAAATGGCATGTCGATCAAGCCGTTGATCAGGTTGCGGCCCGGGAAGCGGTGACGGACGAAGACCCAGGCGACCACTGTGCCGAAGATGGAATGGACCATGACCACAACCAGGCTGATCCAAAGTGTATTCCAAAACGCCGAAAAGACTTCCGGATGGTTGAGCGATTCGAGGCTGGCGCCGATCCCTTTCTGCAACGCGCCGACTGCCAGCGCAGCGATTGGGGTGATAATCAGGAATGCCACATAAGCCACGACGATTGCGATCAAGATCCATTTGCCGAGCTTGGCTCTGTTCTTTTCCAGCCAGATCGAACGCAAACTTTCGATGGGTACTGTAGAAGTACGAGACGGACTCGTCACACTCATTTTAAGCCTCGCTTGGAGCGCTGGCGCAAATAATCGGCAAACATCAACAAACCAAAGGCGATCGCCACCATGACAATCGAAACCGCGCTGGCGCCCAATCGATTTTCCGATTCCACTTCCCCGAAAACGTAAACGGCGGCTGTCTGTGATACCAGGGGAATATTCCCGGCGACGATGACGATCGAACCGAACTCACCAATGGCACGCGCAAAGCTGAGCAGTGCGCCCGTAATGACCGGCAGGCTGAGCGGCGGCAAAATAATTCGCCGGAAGATGGTCCAGCCGCCCGCGCCGAGGGTCGCTGCGGCGCGCTCTTGGGCTCGGTCGAGCTCCATCAGCACCGGTTGGACCGAGCGCACAACAAACGGGAACGTTAAAAATAAGAGTGCCAGAATGATTCCGGGAGGCGCAAAGATTACTTTCAAGTCAAATTGATTTTTCAACCAGGCGCCTAAGACTTGCTGGGGTCCAAATAAGATGACCAACATCACACCGGTTACCAGTGTAGGAATTGCTAGGGGTAGGTCAATGATTCCGTTTAGGATTTGCTTTCCCGGGAACTCATAACGGACAATGACGAAGGCAGTCAAGACACCCATGATGGTATTAATGATCGTCATCAATGCGGCAGTCCATAAAGTGAGCCTGAGGGCGTGCCATGCCATCGGCAAACTCACCTGCCTCCAGAACTCCGCTAGTCCTTCACGCAGACCATCTTGCAAAATAACAATCAGCGGGATGATCAGCATTACCAGTAGATACGTCAGAGCAACCGCGCGGATGCCCCAGCGACCCCAACGAATGGAAGAATATTTTTTGGTTGGTTCGATTGTCGTTTGTACGCTCATGGTTGATAAGGGGCATGGCTGCCAGCGTGATACAACTGGCAGCCATGATTGAATTTATTCGCTGACTTGAATGCCTTGCGCCTGGCCGAATACTTTGTAGAAAATGCCGTCGTCACCAAAGAAATCGGGAGTGGCTTGATCCCAGCCACCAAATTCGTCGATCGTGAAGAGATCCGGGATCGGGGGATAGGAGGCGGATGTGGCTTTCGCAACTTCCTCATCCGGAGAGCGCAAGCCGTACTTGGCGAAGATTTCCTGGGCTTGTTTGGTAAACAGGAAATCCACAAACGCTTGGGCAGCTTCGCGTGTACCGTGTTTGTCCACGTAGGTATCGACTACCGCAACCGGGTTGTCAATGCGGATGGTGGAGGAGGGCAGCACCAGCTCATAGTTTTGACCGGACTGTTTGCCCACCAACACCTCGTTTTCATACGTGATGGCAACATCGCCAATGCCCTTTTCGAAGTTGGTGATCGATTCGCGTGCGCCTTTGTCCATAACGGTGACATTATTGAGCACATCGAGCAGGAATTTCTGGGCACCGGCATCATCGGCCGTATACCCGTCAACATGCCCGCGCTTTGCGGCGCCGTACAGTCCGAGAATGTTCCACATCGCGCCGCCACTGGTCTTGGGATTGGGGGTCAAAATTTCAAGGTCCGGCTGCGTGAGATCGACCCAGTCTTTGATATTCTTCGGATTCCCCTCATGTACAGCAAAGGCAACGACAGAGGTACTAACCATGCCACCGAACGGATCGCTGCGCCAGTCATGCGTGATCAGCCCGGCTTTTTCAATGCGGGCGATATCCGCTTCGAGCGACAGGGCGACAACATCTGCTTCGAAGCCTTCGACCACGGCGCGGGACTGCGCGCCCGAGCCTTGGTACGACTCTTCAAAGGTCACGGTCTGACCGGTCTTATCCTTCCAATACTTCTGGAAGAGAGGGATGATCTCCCCATAGGCTTCACGCGGCGTTGTGTACGCGCCGAGAGTTAATTTAACTTCACCATTATTCGCGGATGCTTGTGTTCCGTTGTTACTTGCAGGTGTTGCACCTCCTCCGCATGCAGTTGCCAACAGAGCAACCAACAGGAGGGTAAGGGAGAGTGTCTTACGAAATTTGAAAAACATATGGTTTCCTTTTCAATGGAAATTTTTTTAAGCGAGAAGAAATTCAGAAGAACTGTGCCAAATAGGGTAACGAGTATGATGGGAACGGACCATCAACACGGAACAGTTGCCGGCATTTTTCATAATGCCTTCCAGAAGTCCGCTAATAGCGATGCGGCCGCCTTTTTGCGGCATGGGCACACCCATGACCACCAGGTCAAATTCGCCGCGCGTCATCTCTGCTACGATTTCATCTTGAGGGTTCCCAATTCTGATTTCACTTTCGGTCGGCACACCAAACAATTCGAGGCTCTTCACGCCACCGGCCACAAATCGTTCCACGCGTTGGCGGTGATATTCGTTTTCGAAATCGCGACCGAGCGCGGTAAATAATTTTGCCTGTGCACCGAGATGTCGGAGCAGCCGTCCCGCAAATAGGACATCGTCCTTGCCGGGCTCGCCGCTTGCCACGCAGACCAGCGCCTTCTCGAAACGCGCCCCCGGATGCGCTGCCAGGAGCAAATGATGGTCACCGACCTGCAGGATTTGTTCTGCCAGTGTGACGCCTTCGACTGGTCTCCAGCCGGCGATGACCAGATCGACGGGACTCTGTTCGACGGCTTTGGCAATCGCACCAGGCGTGGCCGCCCGATCGGTCCGTACCTGAATAGACGCCATCCCACTGCCCAGTTGTTTGCGTGCGTCTTGCAGATACGAGTCCAACAGCGACTCGTCTTTTCCCACGCCAAGCAGCGTCATGCGCGCGTGAGCCATGCGTGCCAGATAGCCTCCCGTGCTGATGGCCGATTGACTGCGCAGCGAACCGTCGGTGACCACTAAAAAACTCAAGCCAGGATGTGACAGCGCATGCAGCCGTCGTATGCCTACCCAGGCTTTATGGGTGACCGAAAGAGGGAAAGCAGAGGCCTGCTCGGGCGGGCGGCTGGCATCGATGGTGATGCTTTGGCTACCAAAGGGAACGGCGGGCGCGATCGCGCGTACACCGGGAATTGCCGAAAGCTCCAGCCGGATGCGCTCCGATGGTCCATTGAAGCCCATGGTAGTGACGGTGCCTTCGCCGAGCGCCGGACAATCCAAGTCCTCTTCGCTGCTTGCCAGTGCGATATCCTCCGGACGGAAGACCACTTGTACGCGCCCATCGGTGCTAAAGAGGGTTGCCTCTTTGCTCAAACCAAAGACATGTGGACCAATTTGGACCTGCTGGCCTTCTGTTTGCCCGAGCAGGATGTTTGCTGTTCCGAGGAACGAAGCCACAAATTCGGTCTGAGGCTTCATATAAAGATCGCGCGGTGTTCCTACTTCCACGAGGCGGCCATAGCTCATCACGCCGATGCGGTCGGCCAGGTCGAATGCCTCTTCCTGGTCGTGCGTGACCAGGATGGCTGCCACACCGAGTTGTCTTTGAATTGTTTTCAGGGACCTTCTTAACTCGGTGCGGATCTTGGCATCGAGGGCGCCGAGTGGTTCATCGAGCAGCAACACATCAGGCTCTAACGCTAAAGCACGCGCGAGGGCCACCCGTTGCTGCTGTCCACCGGAGAGCTGCTTCGGCATTCGTTCACTCAAACCGACCAATCCCACCAACTCGAGGAGTTCATCCCGTTTGAGCTGCCGCTCTTTTTTCGAGACCTTGCGGATCTGTAGCCCGAACTCAATATTTTCTGCTACGGTCATGTATTCGAAGAGTGCATAGTTTTGAAATACAAAACCGACCTTGCGCTTTTGCGTAGGAAGGTGTGTTACATCCCGGTCGTGCAAGGAAACGCGTCCCTCATCGGCAGCGACCAAACCAGCAATGATATTTAATACAGTCGTTTTCCCGCTTCCACTGGAACCGAGTAACACAAAAAATTCTCCGTTCTTGACCTCCAGGGAGACGTTATTGACTACTGTCTGCTGCCCATAGCGCTTGCTGATGCCATCAAGAAGAATAGACATACACACCTCAACGTTGAAGATATCCAACGATAAACGGCCGGTGTGACAGTCCTCGTGATATCCGTGTGACAAAGGTGTGACAGAATCTCCCCCGACGGTTATCGTTTCAACAAAAATGCATACCCCAATCCCGGCAAATTCTGAATGTAATGCGGATTGGTCGGATCGATCTCGATCTTGGAACGCAACCGCCGCACGAGCTGACGCAGCATTTCAGCCGTCCCCCCGCCCGGCCCCCAGACATCGCTGATCAGGTCGTCGAATGTCAGCGCCTGACCGGCATTCAGCATCAAGGATTCGAGCAGGCGGCTCTCCAGTTGTGTAAGCGATTTGTGAGCGTTGCTCCCCAGAATGACCTCGCGCAGCTTGGGGTTGAATTCCAACCCCTCGGCAGAGAATGTAGCCGGGCGTGAATTGTTGCTGGAATGAGAGCGCCGCACCACTGCTTGTACACGCGCCACTAATTGGCGCGGACTGAACGGTTTCAAGATGTAATCATCGGCTCCCGCTTCCAAGCCGTAGACAATGTCCTTTTCTTCGCCGCGCACCGTCAGCAGAATAATTGGCACATCCGATTCACTGCGAATGCGCCGGCAGATGGCAAAACCATCCTGCAAGTCTGCCGTTCCTGGCAGGTTTACATCCAGGATGAGAAAGTCTGGGTGATCTTCGGTCCAGCGTTGCATGGCACTACGCGCGTCGCTCGCCGCAACCACTTCATAGCCCGATCGTCGCAACGTGAAACTGA
>DATHUN010000359.1:0-4264 GCA_035462205.1 Anaerolineales bacterium | reverse complement strand
TGAAAGATCACAACGGCGATAGCCGTCATCATCAAGATGCCCATTAGTACGGGAAAATCGGATTGAGCGGTACGCTCTACGAACAATCGACCGGTACCGGGCCAGGCAAAGATACTTTCAGTCACCACTGCACCGGCGAGCAGGAAGGGAATATCCAAGCCAACCAATGTAACGAATGGCAAAGTGGCGTTGCGCAAGGCATGCTTCATCACAACGAATCGTTCCCGCAGTCCCTTCGCACGTGCGGTGCGAATGTAATCCAACTGCAGTACCTCCAACATGGAGGAACGCACATAACGGCTGTAACCTGCGATACTGATGATGGATAAGGAAAGCACAGGCAGGATCATATGCAATGCGACTTGTCCTGGTGTTTTTCCTACTTCGGGATCGAACATGCCCACGGTAGGCAGATAGGGCAAGCCCCACTCTTTAAAGTTGACACTAAATAGGTACATAGATAGCAATGCAATCAAAAAGATGGGCATCGAAAATCCAATAAAGGATAGTGCCGTGACCAAGTTATCAAAAAAGGAATATTGTTTGGATGCGGAATAAACGCCGACGGTCAGCGAAAAAATAATAATGACAAATTCGGAAGTGACCATGAGCAGCAGGGTATTCGGAATACGCTCAGTAATCAGTTCCATCACAGGTCTTTTGCTAATCAGAGAATTCCCGAAATCCCCACGCAGTACCCCGTGTCTTTTACCGGGTGTTTCGAGTACGCCATCACCGTCCATGTCAATCTTCATCCAGTCATTTCCAGCCAGCCAGACCAGATATTGAACGTAAACGGGCTGGTCCAAACCCAACTGTCGTCGAAGCCGTTCTCTATCTGCAGGCCGCGGCGGGGTTCGCACACCCAAAGAAGCGATTGGATCTCCAAACGCTTGCATGAGCAAAAATAGAATCAAGCTAATTAAAAATAATTGCGGGATGGCTTGAGCAAGGCGCCGAATAACGTAGTTAAACATATAGCAAATTCCTTTACCACTTGCATTCAACGGATGGAACAGGATTTTTTTGTTCCATCCGTTGAAAAAACTAGCAAATGTTACTCGCTAATGGTCCATTCGTTGGCATTCCAGAAAGGAGTGGCGCCAGAAAGCTTGACATTTTGCAGTCTGTTACTTACAGACCAAAGATCGGGATCCTTCCACAAGCCTACCCATACCACATCGTCATGCATGATTTGACCAATTTGGTAATAGAGCTGCTTGCGCGCCTCTGGATCTGTGGTGGTTGCCTCTTGATTGAATAACTTATCCAGATCGGGGTTGCAATATCCCTGCCAGTTGCCACCTTCTGGATTGTCGGGACCGACCACCTCAGAGCATAGCCAGTTGGTAGATGCTTCCGGATCTGGGTAAGAACCTGTATTGGAATACTCGGCAATATCATATTGACCTGTGGCTTGAGGGCCTCCATCGGCGTAGCCATTGAAGAAGTCATCGCCATAATTTTTTAGCTCTGTACCAATGCCAACTTGCGCCCACATTTGTTGGACGACTGCCTGCACATCCTTGCGCAACTGGCGCTGGTTCGCAATATAGCGTAAGACCAGTTCTTTTCCATCTTTATCGCGTGTGCCATCACCATTGGAATCTTTCCAGCCTGCCTCATCCAGCAATCGCTTGGCTTCCTCTGGGTCGTAAGGATAAGCTGTCAGGTCCGGGTTGCCAAACGGAGGAGTACTATCCCAAAAGGTCACAGGTACGGTGGTGAGTCCGCCGAGCAAATCTTTAACGATCTTCTCCCGGTCAGTTGCCATCACAATCGCCTTGCGAACATTCACATCTAACATCGCGGGATGAGCTGTCTTTGGATCGAAATTAAGATACCAGCCCTCATCATACCCGGAAGGCTGGGTCACGAACTTTGCCTTGCCACTGTTGTTGATTGCATCTGCCTGTGACCAATCGAGGAAGGAACCGATATCCGTATCGCCTGCAATGATCGCCACTTCTTGTGCGGCATCATCCGCCATTCGAATGAAAATTTGTTGCAGCTTGGGAGGTCGGATCCAGTTCGGATTCGCTTCAAAAGTCATATGGCTATCGGTCTCCCATTCCTTGAAAACGAAGGGACCGACGCCTACCGTGGGCTTGGTGTTCCATTCCGCATTATCGAGAGTACCATCAGCATCGAACACAGGCTTAAGGATGTGTTCCGGGATGACACCATAGCGATACAGCTGGGTCAACCAGGCCGCAAATGGCTCCTTGAAGTGAACCACAACGGTAGTATCATCCGGGGCTTCTACACTATCTACGTAATCTTCATAGGGGTAGCGACTACTGACGGTATTGCTATCGGCCATGTACATATCATATGTGAAAACGAAGTCCTTTGATGTGACGGGCTCGCCATCACTCCATTTCACATCGTCACGCAGTTTTATTGTAAGTGTCAAACCGTCATCGCTCATTCCACCGTTCTCGGTGTTTGGAATTTCAGCGGCAATCTCTGGTATCGGATTGTTGTCCCCATCAAAAGACCACAAACTTTTTAGCCAAAATTCTGTGGTGATCGACGAGAACCACTGTGTTTGATAGAGCGGGTTGAGTGTGGTGGGTTGCTGTACGAAGGTGACGATCGCCGTTCCCGCATTCGCGGGTGCTTGGGTGGGCGCTTCCGTCGCGGCCGGTGCCTCTGTTGCTGCCGGCGCCTCGGTCGCGGCGGGAGCTTCCGTGGCGGCCGGTGCCTCGGTCGCTGTTGGGGCTGCTCCACCGCATGCCGCCAGGATCATACTTGCCAGAACCAGAAGCGACATTAAGAGATACAGGTTGCGTTTCATATTTCTCCTCCAAGAGAATAGAATGGAATCATATTCTGGTCGTGTCTCAAATTTGGTGTTTGGCGGCCTCCTTTCCTGTTAGACAGTAGAGCAAGGTCTTCTTGGCAATATACGGATCGCGGTTCTTATCCGTGACCACTCGGCTCGGGGATGCGCCCCGCTTCCTGCCCCACCGACAGCGGCCGCGCAAACGATTGGCATCGTGAGCCGAGTTTGCACAAGTATACACGTAGTGAGCACTTCTGCATCGAGATGTTTCGTATATTCCCATGGTCTAATAGGAATGGAAAGGGCTTACGGAGGTAAAAGTACAATCCAAAAGTACTGAGCACACTATATCAGATAATGGACCAATTATCGAGCCTGGTAAGATTCGTCTGGATGACCGGTTCATAGAGGAAAGAACACGACAACAGAAGAGTCCCCTTATCCCCTTAAGCCGACCCTATTCGCTTTATTGGTAATGCCCGCACACATGAGACAAGCAGTCTAAGGACAAAACATGAAGAATATGTCCCGATCCAGCACAATCAAACCATCCGAGATCACCCCGTATTCGCAGTATCTTTCACGCCGTGAGTTTCTAAAAGCTGCGGGTATCCTTACAGGTTCCGCTGTTCTGGCTGCCTGCACGCCTAAATCCGGCAGTAACATCGAATCTGGGAAAACGGACGAACTTGGCGATTCCTTGACACCACTCGACGATATAACCCATTACAACAACTACTTTGAATTCAGCGAGAGAAAAACGTCTGTTGCTGTGCTTGCGGAAAATTTCAAACCCAAGCCTTGGACGGTGGAAGTCTATGGGCTGGTGAATAAACCCAAAACTTATAGCATCGAGGATTTGCTCGCAAAATTCACACAGGAGGAGCGCATCTATCGTCTGCGCTGCATCGAAGGCTGGAGCATGGTGATTCCGTGGACGGGTTTTACTCTGGCAAGTCTGTTGAAAGAAGTGGAACCTAGTTCGGATGCAAAATTCGTGCGCTTTGAAACCATCCTTCGCCATAGCGAGATGAAAGGTCAGGGAAATCGAATGTATCCCTGGCCCTATGAGGAAGGATTGCGGCTTGACGAAGCTATGCACAATCTGACGATCCTCGCCACCGGTCTATATGGCATGTCGCTGCCGAATCAAGACGGCGCGCCGATCCGGCTCGTTGTCCCGTGGAAATTCGGTTTCAAATCCATAAAGGCGATCGTAAAAATTGAATTGACCGCCACACAGCCGAACACATTCTGGAAGACAGTTGCACCGAAGATTTATGGTTTTTATTCCAATGTAAATCCCAATGTAAACCATACACCTTGGGAGCAGGCTACAGAGCGTCGAATCGGCGATCTCCAGCGCCGTCCCACGCTGATGTTTAATGGATATGCCGATCAAGTGGCGCACCTGTACGATGGCATGGATCTTAATCTGAGCTATTAAAAAAACAAGCGGTTCTTAGAAACCGCTTG
>DATHUN010000358.1:0-3957 GCA_035462205.1 Anaerolineales bacterium | reverse complement strand
TCATTCGAGATGCCGATAAAGATGCTATTCACAGCTGAGATACGCCCGCGCATTTCATCGGGAGTTTGGGTCAGCAACAATGTTCCGCGTATGACAACGCTGATGTTATCGAATCCACCGATTAACGCCAGCATGGCAACCGACAGGATGAAGGATCGAGAGAGACCAAAGACGATGGTTGCCAATCCGAAGCCGGTCACCGCGAAATACAAATTTCTCCCGGCATTCTTCATCGGCGGCAAATGGGCGATCCAAAACGCCATAACCAGCGCGCCCACGGATGGAGCGGCGCGCAGGATGCCTAATCCCTGCGCGCCCACTTTGAGGATATCGGTGGCATAGATGGGGAGCAATGCGACCGCGCCGCCGAACAGGACCGCGAACATATCCAACGTGATGGAGGCAAGGATCACCTTGGTATCGCGCATGAACTTGAAACCCTCGGCGAGTGATTCCCAGGTAGCAGATTTCTCTGCCAGCGCAAGCTCGCGACCCTTGATCATGATCAGAAAGATACAGAAGACGATCGCGGCAAGTGCGTCTAAGATGTAGATAAAGGTCACAGAGTTGAAGAAGCCGATTAACAGGCCCGCCAGTGCCGGTCCGGTAATGGAGGCAAGCTGCCAGGTGGAGTTACTCCAGGTCGCGGCGTTGGTAAACAGGTGCGGAGGAACCGTCTGGGGCAGCAGCGTCGAAGAAGCCGGGTCATTAAAAGCGCGGGCAATGCCGATCCCCAGGAGCAAGGCGTAGATCAAATATATGGGCCCCTGCGTGTAAGATAGCCAGCCCAGTCCCAGCACACACAGGGCAAGAAAAAGTTCGGTGATTAATACAATGCGTTTGCGGTTATATTGATCAGCCACATGACCGGCCGGCAAGGAAAGCAAAATTACAGGGATGACCTGGACCAGACCGACGATGCCGAGCACAAATGCCTGGTGGGTGCGCAGCCATAACTCCCATCCGATAGCAAAGGAAAGCATTTCGTTGCCGAATGACGTGATAAAGCGTCCTACCAGCAGCAGTTGAAAATTGCGGTTCCGCAGCGCTTCGTACGGATCGTGGCGTTCCTGGTTTTGATCAGACATGTTCACCTTTGTGCTGAAACAAGCATGTATGATACCATTCCCACATGGACCACGAAGATCATGTCAATCTCTTGCGCCCGGCCGATTTACCTCGGGGTGGCACCTGGGCAGATTTTGGCGCAGGCAGCGGCGCGTTCACCCTGGCATTGAGTGAGCTGGTGGGATCAAAAGCTGAGATTTATGCGATTGATAAGGATCGTACCGGGTTCACGAAATTGGAACAATCCCATCGCGCTCGGTTCGGGACCTCGCAGAATATCCATCCGGTCCGCGCCGATTTTACCGGCACGCTGCATTTACCTCCGCTGGATGGCATCGTGATGGCAAATTCCCTTCATTTTTTCAAGCAAAAAGAAAAAGTGCTGCGCCACGTACGCTCCTTTTTAAAAATGAATGGCACGCTTTTGGTCGTGGAATACAATGTGGATTCCGGAAACCTGTGGGTGCCATACCCTTTGTCGTTTGAAACATATCGAGAACTGGCTCCGCGCGCCGGTTTCAGCCAGCCGCGCTTGCTCGGAAAAGCACCTTCCAGATTTTTGAGGGAGTTTTATTCAGCGGTCACGTATCGGGTAGATTTACAAGTCCCCGAAGTCTGATTCCCCTAGCGACGTTTGAAGAACTGCACGTCCTTCTCATGCTTCTTGGCGGCTTCACGCGTATCAAAGGTGCCAAGATTTTTCCGCTTCCCGGTTTTGGGGTCTTTCTTCTCAGAATAGAGTCTGTACTTGCCTGATTTTAGTTTTCGTATCATCGCGGCCTCCAGAGGTTGTAGTGAGTTAATTGCTATAACGTCCTCGTGAGGAGCGCATTACGCTTTTATTTCACGGTGAGCCAGACTCCTGCGAGTACGACAGCCAATCCTACAACACGTGTCAAATCTAAAGGGCGGACCGCAGCACCGAGAAGTCCAAAATGATCGAGGAGGACACCTACTAAAAGTTGACCGGCAACGATCGTCGTGATGGACGCGGCGATACCCACCCTGGGGATCATATAGCTGATCGCGCCAATGACAATTAATCCAAATATTCCGGCAGCTAATGTGTACCACGGCATGCTGCGCCATTGGGATAACCTTCCACCCCCGTAATAGAGCAGGGGTAGTAAGGCAATGATCGCGCCTCCCAAATGGACAATAAATACGCTTTCGAAAATCCCGAGTCGCTGGCTGATCATGCTCGCCATGGGACTCTGTAATCCCACCGCCGCGCCGCCTGCCAAACCGATCAGAATGATGAGGATAATGGGTTCCATTCGATTCTCCTGGGAAGCTGAGTTGGGGAATTTTATCAAGTAATAATGCGTCTACGCTTGCCACTTGGGATGATTTTGAACAAATGCGACCGGCGCGTGCCAGTCACTGGCGGAGAAGCAGGACTGAATTGCTATAACAGTTCTAGGAACTGCTTCGTTTGTTTTTATACGCATGGTTTTGTGTAGATACATACATGCGCAATGTGAGGAGTGTATGAAATGAAATTTTGTTCGCGCAGACTCTGGATCGGCGCGTTGCTGCTTATTGTACTGAGTTCATCCTGTAATTTACCCGCCCAAACGCCGCCTGCCCTGCAAGGGACTGTTCTTCCCCCCAGTCCGGTTACTACTGAAGTGAGCTTGCCTACTACAGTTATCGATGTAGCCCCAACCGCAATCATTCCTGTGACCGGCATGGAGTCTGTCACGCTCCAATGCCAGTTCTGTGTCAATGATGAGACCCATGTACTTCTGATCATGCCGGAACGCGCCTCTTTTCTGGTGTCTGATCCTGTCATTGGAGTTAACTGCCTGACGGCCAAAGTGGTCAACGGACAGCGGATTGTGCTTTGCCGCGGCGCGAAACAAACCACCTTCATATTCAATGTATGTCTCGATAATTCGAATTGCATTCAGCTTCCGATTACGCTCCAGGACTGTCCGCTAGGTCAACAAGCAAATGTAGGCAAGCCGGCCGTGACATCCATCCCGTTTACACAGCTGGCTCCGAGCGCGGTCAACACGCAGGTCCCGCCCCTATTGCCCACCAATACCTCGGTTCCTGCACCGACCCAAGTGGTGATTGCCCCTCCTGCCACACTGGTCGGCAACGCTCCTTTTCCACAGCCAACCAGAGGCACGCATGCACTGCCACCACAGACGGGCGTAGGCATTCAAGACCCGGCAGAATTTACTCGCTGGTACTTTGCGTCGGTGTGGCAGGTACGAAATTATCAGGATCTATGGGACAACTATCTCACCACCGCCTTCAAAAGCCGGGTCAGCTCCACTGGTTATGCGGAATATGTAGAATGGTGGAGTTCGGTGCAGCGTGTGGACGTGACCTCGGTGGATGTACTCCAAAACGAAGGGGGACGTGCCTGGGTCCGTGTGAACGTGACGTTCACGATGAAGGATGGCCGCGTAATCAGCAACCAGCAATATGATTATTCTCTTCTGTACGACGCCACTCGCCAGACATGGATGTTCGATTACCCGACCACTTAAGGAGGAAAACTGGCTAAATGAAACATCCAAATTGCTAATTTTCCTGCAGGATGGACTGGAATATTCAAAAAGGCAGAAATTCGCATCATTTTTGGTAGCAGATACTTCGTTGCGATTGCAGTTTAATTTCCCGCACTTTATAACAATATTATCTTTACCCTCGTTTGATTCTCATGAGCAAGAAATGTAAGGGGAATTTCATGGAAATTCACACGATAGTACGGTCGAAATTGATTGGAGGAGCTTGTGAAATGAAGAAGTCTTCGTGCCCGATTTTAATAGGACTGTTTATGCTCATCCTGCTAAATTCGGCGTGCACTGCACTTGCACGAACAGAACCAACTGCAATAGGAACCATACTTCCTGCGAATCAGACCGCGCTGCC
>DATHUN010000357.1:0-1954 GCA_035462205.1 Anaerolineales bacterium | reverse complement strand
GGTGGGCGACCGGATCGCCTTTGCGATGGCGGTCGATCAGCCCGATGTGTATGAAGTCTTCATTATGAACGCGGACGGCTCGAACGTCCGGCAATTGACACGCAATCTGCCTGGAATTGGTGGCAGCCTCGATTGGTCACCAGACGGCAAGTCACTGCTCATCTATGCAGGTCCATCTGGCAATAAGAATATCTTCCTGATCAATGTAGATGCAGAGACGGCCGCGCAGCTCACCAACGGTGGCAATAACGCCTCGGCGGCCTTCTCCCCCGATGGTCAGTGGATTGCCTTCAACTCTTTGCGAAATAACGATCAGGCTGATATATTTATCATGCGCCCCGATGGTTCGGATGTGCGGCAGGTTACGACCGACCCGGAACCAGACTGGCAACCGCAATGGGAACCATAGACAACGCCGTCACTTCATGATTCAAATGGAGGGCGAAGTGACTGCACCATTCATGGAAGAGGTGTTATGAAAAGGTCTTTATTTTTTATCCTGTTGGTTTCCCTCCTGTCCAGCTGCAGCGGACTTCCCGTATCTATTCCCTTTCTGCAAACGCCCACAGCATCGGCCCCGCCCAAGCCCACGGCAACGCCGTTTTCTTTGCAGCCCACAAACACACCGAATCTCTTCGTGATCAATACGGCTGAACCGTCTTCCACGCTGCCTCCGGGAACAACACAACTACCGGCAACCAATACTCCGCCGCCAACCTATACCGCGACAATTCGCCCGACGATTACACTCGAGCCAATTGATCCCAGTTTGTTCACGCCATCGCCGAATCTATTCCTGACGGTGACGAAGAGCACGACTCTAATTGTTTGGGGCAGCACGTGTCAGGGCGAACGAATGATCCGCTTTACCGCGCAAGTGCTGCCGGCCAGGCGGTTGAGATTTGTCACGCTCTGGTATCGCTTGCAGGACAAATACAGCGGGCGCCATACGGATTGGGGTGGGGGTGCGATTCTAAGCGACAATGATCAGGGAACTTATTTTTATAATCTTCAGCTCGAGCAGATCCGCCATTATCGAAACTATGAAGATGCCTGGCTGCAATATCAGCTCGTCGCATCGACGGTTACTCGTAAGGTATTGGGTCGTTCGGTGGCTTCACTCAACGAAATTTCGCTGACACATTGTAAAGTGTTGAATCCATAATGTACAATTCTCTCGATTGCAGAAAATGGCGAAAGGTCCTTCAATGAAGAAAAAATCTTATGTTCTTATCTTTTCAATTTTCCTGTCGAGTTGTGCATCCTTAGGCGATCTTGCCAATCTGATTGCCACACCCACCACCATCCCACCCGCCGCGCCGACCACGACGCCGGTCCCGAGTATCACGCCCGCGCCGACACAGAATCTTTTCGCGACCTCCACCAGCACGCCGCTCACCTTTACTCCCACGGTGACCTCGATCGGGGCAGAACTGTTCACGCCGACAGGCACGGTGACCGATGAGCCGTTCCCAACCCCGGGATTACCGCCGGGCGCCGTCAATGGAAACTATTTCACACCGGTCAATACAGGCTTTTTGGCGGTCCTGATCTCCAACAATCAAATGTATTGGAATGAAGGTCCCTGTATGCCGCGCGAGATTAAGTTCTCAGCCTTCGTCGAAGACACCGTCAATACCGACAAGGTTTTGCTTTTCACGCGGCTGCGCGAAAAGAAGAACACCTTGAACGTTACCGATTGGAATTCGGGAGCGATCATGATCAAGGCGGATAATGGTTCCTTCAACTACAAAGTCCATACTTGGAATCTCAGGCGTTATTATTATTTCAAGGATGCCTGGCTGGAATATCAGTTGGTTGCTGTTACGGATAAGATGCAAGTGATCGGGCGGACCCAAATCTATGACCGCAACGCCTCACTTGTGCGTTGTGTACCGATCCCCTAAGCCTCTAGTGCATCCTTAGCTTCTTCTCAGTCGGGACACCTACACCC
>DATHUN010000356.1:0-4116 GCA_035462205.1 Anaerolineales bacterium | reverse complement strand
CATAATTTTCCACAATTTTATGAGGCGCTCCAACGTGGTGATGAGGTGTACTATCCGTATGCGAATCTTCCATGGTGGGGTGTTTAACTCTACATCCAATTGAATTCTTACATTCCCATGTCACAATGAAACCATGGTTGTTCAACCACCCAAAAAAGAATTTATTCCCTGGGCGGATCTAATCCGCGTGGTCGCCACGGTCCTGGTGGTGGTTGTCCATGTCTCAGGGCAGATCACCAATGCCTGGGGCGAGGCGCCAAACGGATGGTGGTTCATCGCTAACATTTACGGCGGGATCGCGCGCATCTGCGTTCCGCTGTTTTTCATGATCAGCGGCTATCTGCTCCTGCCCCGCTCCGAAAGCCTGGGTACATTCTATCGAAAACGGATTTCCAAAGTGTTAATCCCTTTGATCGTTTGGTCGCTGATCTATTTGGGCTGGTTCTGCAACAATCATCCCGGCACGTGTACGCCCCCTCTCATCCAGGATATGTTGCTGGTGCGTGGAGCTTATTACCATCTGTGGTTTTTGCGCGCCCTGCTCGGGATTTATCTCAGCCTGCCAGTTCTGCGTTTGATGGTCCAGCCGGATGCAGATCGAAAGATCCTCTGGTATTTGATCGGTCTATGGTTGGTTTTTCAAACAGGTCTGACCCTGGCAAAGCAGTTTTGGGGATTCCAGCTTGGACTCAACGTGCCTCTGGCAACAGGTTTCCTTGGATTTTTTATCCTCGGTTATCTACTGGGAACCTGGAGTCTTTCCCGTGTCACGATTATCTTCTCAGCCCTGGTCTGGGTGCTGGGAACCCTCGCGACCATTATAGGCACCTATCTAATGACGCAATATTCCGGAACATTCGAGGGTTTCTTTTATGATTTCACCTCCTTAAATGTGATCCTGGCCTCGGCGGCTGCCTTCCTTCTGTTGCGATGGCTCTCAGAAACTGAGGTATTCACATCGCCACAAGTTCACAACGTCATTCGATGGATTGCTTCAGGAAGTTTCGGGATTTACCTTATCCACATCCTTGTCATCGAAGTGCTGCAGAGTAAAATTCCTGGCTTTCATTTAGACACATTCGTAGGCAATCCGTTGTGGAGCATCCCGCTGGTGACTGTCATGGTTTTCATTCTGTCGTTAGCGATCACGCGTGTATTGCAGAAGGTGCCGATCGTGCAACGGATTATCCCGTAATTAAACTCATGTAGGAATGGACAGCTCACGAAGCACCCTGATAAGGGTACCCTTCCCTATAATTTCTGCAAAACAAACGGAAGCGCAAACCGGCACACGCCAGGGATATTCGTTCGGCTCATGCCCAGCAAGGTGATCTCGTCGATCCGGCGAATTTCATCCACGATGAACATCCACGGGAATGGATTTCCTTTTTGATAGCGGAGCGCCAGCCCGTCCCGTTCATCAAAGGCCGATTTTCCACAGATAAGCTCCATTGGAAAGCGTGTAGAAAAGTTCCCGTCCCGCAAAACAATATTGATAGCGGTGCCGTCCTGAAAAATGTCCTTGCCCCACCAACCACCTAAACCAGTAATCCATAGGGCAGGCTTAACACCTAGCTTTAGCCATACCGGACCTACGAACGCTCCCCGATATTTACCGGGAAGGGAACTTGCATCAGGAACAAGTAAGGCAGTAAACAGGGGACGAAACTTCCGAAACGGATACCGATTGAGTTCTGAGATTTCCATATGTCTCCAAGGAGCTTGTTTTCTCAAAAGCACTCTAAGATTATATAGCCAAGTTCGGCATCCAACTCAATCGCAAATCCTCCCTAGTTTGGTTACACGCCGTCCAAGTTGTCAGATTTTATAGGTAGTAGTACTAGGGTACCGCCTTATGCTATACTCCTACGGGAAGGAGCATCTATGATCGATCCTTTTCAAATTCCTATCCTGCTCAAGGCGATTGATTTTGTCTTCGACGAGGGGCATAAGATCCTTGAGGAGCGTCGCGAACGAAGGAAACTGAACGACGCCTCCCCAAAAACTGATATTCAGGAGCTGCCAAAGGAAGTTATCGAGCTTCCCAGTGAACAGATCAAAGAGGTCAAGCAGGATTTGCTCGCTTCCAAGATCGACGATCTGTCGTGGCTGAACCATGAAGAGGAAGTCCAGCACCTCGTCCGGCTGCTGGAAATCCATTCCCGCAATTATTATCTGGCGAAGGAACAATATGCGAAATGGGGAAGCGCCCTCGTCCCGCCGATCATTATGCACAACATGACCGAAGCTGAGAACTCCATGATTGAAACCATAGAGCGACTCAAGACAGTTCTCTCCAAGGTCTATAAAAAGGATATCAACCCCAATCAATAAAGTGGTGTGGAATGGAAAACAAAGAAGAAATCACTCATCTCGAGACAATGATCTCATTGCACAAGAAAAATCTCTATATACTGGAGGAGATGCTGGCGCGCTACGGCACAGACCAGCCTCTGCACCTGGTCAACAGCGCCACCATGGAGAAGGAGGCGATTCTCCGCTACAGCAAAAAGATCGAGAGCCTCACCACGAACGGCCGCGAACAGGAAAAGACCACCGCCCTCGCGAAGCTGCCCAGGCGGCCCTTTTTTGTCGGTAGAGAGCGCGAACTTAAGACCATCCTGCAATCCCTGCAGCCCAACAGCCGCACCTTCATTATCGGGATCGAAGGAATTGGCGGCGTGGGGAAATCAGCCTTGGCGATCGAGATCAGCTATCTGTGCATCGAAAACGATCTGTTCCAGTCTGTCATCTGGATCTCTGCCAAGGAATCGATCCTGACGTTGCACGGGATCGAGCCGGTCATTCCGGAAGCCAAGACGCTGTCCGATATCCTGATTACGATCGGGGCGAATTTGGGAAATCCGACCATCGGCAACCTGACGATCAAGGACCAGATCCAGCGCGCCTATAATCTAATTTCGAGGCAATCCACGCTTCTGATCCTCGATAACTTTGAGTCACTCTCCAAAATGGAGCAGCATGACATCTTGGACTTTTTGCGCAACTCGCCGATGACCCTTAAGGTCATTATCACCTCGCGCGAACGCGTCTCGGAGGGACAGATCATCCGCTTGCAGGGCTTATCCTACGAGGAAAGCACCGCCCTGCTCGATTGGGAAGCCCGTCAAAAACACATTTACCTGACGCAGGACCAGAGCAAATATCTCATTGACCTGACGGGCGGACTTCCGCTGGCACTGCTCTGGGTCCAGGGTCAGATCGCCGTGCTCGGCTATTCCGTTACCCAGGTGCTGGATAAGCTCAGCCTCGACGTAGATATTCCCATCCTGCAATACTGTTTCAATCACAGCTGGAATTTGCTGGGACAGGTCGATGCAAAGAAACTTTTATTCGTGCTGGCATTACAACCAGATCCGGTTTCGAGAGCCGCGCTCAAGGAAATCGGCGGAATTGAAGATAATGACAGCTTTGAAACTGCAATTAGCGAGCTGTTACAACTATCGCTCATCGAACACGAGCATGACACAGATTATTTCAGCATCCTGCCGTTAACGCGCCGGTTTATCCGCTCGCAGTTTGCCAACAATCGCAAGTACGTCAAACAGGCAGAATTAAAGACAGCCCAATATTATGTAAACCTGCTCGCCCAAAAAAGCAGCTTTAAAGAATGGCGCAGCTACGATGAACTGCTGATGGACCGCAACAACATCCTGAGCGTCGCTCAGTGGTGCTACAAGTCCGTAGAGAAAAAGCAGACCAAAACCGGGGCCTTAACAAAGCAGACGCGCAGCATTGCATAAATCCTGGTTCAGATCGGTACTACCTTCGGTAGCGTATTGTGGCAGCGCGCCTATTGGTATGACCGGATGACCCTGGCACACGCCGCGTTGAACGCTGCCAAGCTCATCCCCGACTGGAAATCGGTCAGCACCTTTGCCCGGAACATTGCCTGGATCTACTTCTACCAGGGCGATTATCTGCGCGCCTTATACTGGGCAGAAGAAGCGCTCTCCGCCACTACCAAGACGGAGGATCGCTTATTGATCGCTGCCGCGAAACGCTCTCTGGGCACTGTAGAACTGCGCCTCGGAAATTTTGAGCGCTCCGAGAAATTGCTGTTGGAAGTGTTGAAAACAAGTGAAGAATTTGCCA
>DATHUN010000355.1:0-5381 GCA_035462205.1 Anaerolineales bacterium | reverse complement strand
AAAGGATTCCTGCGGGATAAGTGGTAGTGAGAAGTAGCCCGCTGCGATCAAAAACACAAAAATGGCGATCCGAGTCGACATTCGAAGGCGGGTAAGCGAGGCAAGACCGAATATGAATCCAGGGATCGCGGCAACGAGCGCCAAACGGGTTCCTGAAAGAGCAATTCCGAGCAATGCTGCGGGGATGTAAGCGTAGTTCACCCACTTAAGCGAGCGCAATATAGCATTGTTGCTTTTGGAGTCAGCTAGGTACCAGGCTATGGTAATGCCGATCGCAAGAATGGCTCCTAAATCGTCAGGACTAGTGCCAGCCGCGCTGAAGCGCCCATAATAAAAAGTATTGCCAACTATAAAATTGATGACTGTACTGCCCAAGGCAACATAACCGCCCAGAACATACATTTGCAGCGCTGCCTCGACCGATTCACGCGTCGTATAAAGGTCCCACAGGATACAAACCATGAGGAAGATTTGAACCCATGTTATTAAGTGTTCTACCGACCTGTCAGCATTCATACTCCAAAAAACGCTGATGGCATTCCAGAAAATGAATATCAAGATCGCAATGTGAAAGAGAGTAAATTTCCGCAATCGACCGCTGACCACTACTGTAGCTACCCAAAACCCTGCCAGTGCGATCCCAATAACTCTGGAAGCGGAACCCAACGCGGGATATTCGGCGACTGCTTCAATAGGTATGGTAAGAACAAAAACCAGTGAAAGCCAAAATGCAATGGTGCGCAAGGTTAGTCCCTCATTAAAATATCAATGTATTGGTCAACGATTGTTTCCAATTCATAGGATTGCCAACTTTCCCTGGTTGGTCTTGGTGTAGGCTTAGTCAAAGCCATCTTGATCATTTCGGCCAGAGCAGTTGGATCCTGTATCGGGACCAGGGCCCCGTATTTCCCATCCGCCAGTATTTCTCTCGGTCCGCTCGGACAATCTGTTGAGATGACCGGAACGCCACAGTAAAGCGCTTCGATCAAAACTGTCGGCAGACCTTCCCACCGGGAAGAGAGCACAAATAAAGAAGCTCGCGACATGTAAGCATAAGGGTTTTCCACAAAGCCTGGGAGGCACATATTTTCCTCCATACCTAAGTCTTTGATAAGAGCTTCAAGCAAAGGTCGATCTGGCCCTTCACCCAGGATTATCAAGCGGACTGGCTGTGACTGCCGAACCTGAGCGATAGCCTGAATTAGCGTAGGAAAATCTTTTTGGGCGGTAAGGCGGCCGACGGCCAACAACACAGGGGGCTGACCAATTTCAAACCAGGGATGGTTTGGGCTTGCTGTCACCTTCTCAGCCAACTCAGGCGTCACGACCGGGTTGTATATGATTTGAATCTTATTGCGAGGCAGTCCCGTGATCTGTACCAAATCCTCGGCGACTCCACGTTAGTTACCAATGATACGGTTCGCCCATGGATAAAAATGCCTGACGAGTCTGGGCACGATCCGTTGCCGTAATTGGGGTGAATGTTGAGATGTCAGTGAAATCGTATTCTGTTCGTTCACCGCGACCTTTCTGGGTGCACGAGCCAGACGTCGAGCCCATAATGCCACAATATTGGCATAATCTAAAGTGGAAAGCAAGGCGTGCGGTTGTGTCCGCCCAAGATAACGTGCCAGGGCGAGCAAGCTTAACAAAACACGCGGTGTTTTCAGGTCCACCACTCGAACCAGTTCAGGTAAAGCAGCCAAGTGATTTCGATACGGTCCCACGGCTTGCGCTAATACCAAATCCACCGGATAACCCCGCCGAGCGATGCCGGCTGCAAGCCTAAGCATTGATTTTTCGGCACCTCCGCCAGCCAGCGAGGGAAGAAAGATGGCCAGTCGTTTCTGCATTTCAGATTCCAATAGTTTCTCTTCTGCAGACAACCAGCAGTTTTTCTGCGATTTGTTCCATAGTTGCCTGGCTGGTATCAAACTTTATTGCGCTCGGTCCTCCTGCAGCAGCCAATCCGGAGAGCACATATTCATAAGAAGATCGGTAGCGGTCTAGAAACTGGATGACATCCTGACTGGTTTTGCCTTTGACCTCATGCTTTTGGTCGCGCCCATTGATTCGAGTTTCCAATAGGGGATCCGGTGCGTCGAGCCAAACAATCAGATCCAATAAAGATGCCCACTGCTGGAAAAGCTCCCTCCACCAAGCGTCTGCAACTGCAGACCGCAGCCAGTTTGGACCGAAAGCATGCAGTGTGGCTAGCTTGAAAATAGGACCATGATCCAACACGATTATTGCTGGGTGGCTCTGTGCCTGCACCGCTAACACCTCATTCCATTTCTTAAGATAGATCAGGAACTTGATTTCCTCCCAGGTCCACGAACGGCTATCGTGAGTTCTACCAAAAAGGGTGGATAGGATGAGGGGGATACTTCCAACCAAAACGGGCATCTGATCAATATTACGAAAAGCAATTTCCGTCCCGATTGTGATTTCCGCGCTGCGTTGGCACAGGGCGCGCGCTAAAGTACTCTTTCCAGAACCTGCGGGTCCGACCAGCTCTATAAAACGAGTTTGCGAGATGGCTTGGAGAGAAGCCAGCGGTTTTTTTATAAATGCAACCATACAAGGCTCTTCAACTCCGACGCCACTTCAGCTTTCGACCGGCTGGAATCAATAATATAGGCACTCGTGTTATTCCAATCGATCTGCCAAATCTCATTCGATCGCTCATAAACAGCAGCGGCATCCTCCTCAGTCTTGCGTTGCACCGCAGTCTCAGGGTTTAGAAGAAGGACAACTACGAGGTCGGGGTAGGCAATTTGGCGGTAATAGTTTTCCTCCAGATGGATCAAAAATCGAGCCCAGCGGCTGGCCATGGAGGGAGTAAATGGCAGGTTTTTCCCGGGCCCGGTCCCTAATTCACGGATGAAGCGTTCCGCCTGCGGCCCGTCCATCAATTGGATCGGCTCGAGCGGGAAACGGTCGAAGAGGACAATGCCGCCGTGCGCGGCGAAACGGCGGGCTTTTCTATATGTCCAATAACGGTCGCGTGCCCGACAGACCTCACGGATCAAGTATGGGTACCCGGGCGAGATTTTCGACTGCTGTAAAAGTGTCTTTTCAAATGAAGTCTCCAACGGGTACAAGCCAAGGATCTGGCCAATCTTCAGAATGGACCGGATGGTAATCGTGGTACGTGACCAGGCCGGCTTTCCCATATGTGCTTGGGTGATTTCAAAATGTTTTGAAAGCCATCCGTAGAGTGTATCCAAGGCGGTTGTCTTGCCAGCTCCGTCGCCACCAACCAACGCAATCACCGTTCCACCAATCCCCAGGCGATATTTAGACACAGATTTGAAAACACGTCGTTGGATCATCAAGATCATGCGATACCAGAGCTTCAAGAAAGTATCAATGGGCACGGAATAACGGGCATTGGACTGAAGTCTTATCTGGAGTTGTTGGCCTATTTTCACACGAGTCCAGAAGGAACAATTCGGCTGCAGCGCCTCTACGCAGTTCTCAAACAATTCAATGTCAATGTATGGTAAGTGAGATTTCAAGATCCCATTCACCCGGTTCTGGCTGCTGCGAGCTTGTAAATAGGCCAATTCATTTAATTCGCTCTTTTTTAATTTCCCTTCTCGACTCAGAATGGCATCCCAGGTTGAATGCTTCAATACCATTCGTATGATGAAAACAACATATTCGAATTCCACTTCAGGAACTTTGAAGTGATTCTCCTGGATTACTGACTTAAGATATGGCTCTTCGATTGGAATACGAAAATTCTTGGTCATATCGTGGCCCACGATAAGCTGAAAATGGGCATGGACGTGCACCCATTTATCTGACGGCTCGTCATACCCGTAGTAGTCCAGAACGCTGGTCATCTGCTTGTCGGCAGGAGCTTGTGCGTGCCTAAACCCCAGCCGATACAGAATCTCGGTGAACTTCGATGCATCGGCTCGGCTAATCAGAAGATCCAGATCATTGTCACCGGAGGCGGAACGGTCAAGCGCATTGTTGCTTTTCCAATGACAATACGTTATCTGTTCTTCTATCAGCGTCTCGCATAGTTTACAGATCAAGTTAAGGACCGGTAACTCAGCATCGATAGTTTGTTCTCGTAAATCTTCAAACTTCTTTGAAGTGCCCGAACGTTCATCGGTTGGATCAACAGAAAGTAAAAGCGGAGGAAGTTTCATAAGATCCACTCGTTAATTGTCAAAAATTCTATATACCTTGCGCGTGTCATTTTTTAAATCCTCAATGGAGAGATACAAGTCCTCTGCGATTTTATTCGATGAACTTATTAACCAAACTGTATACGCAGCTCTACTATATTCAAAAACCTTGGTCCAACTTTCTCCATCATCGGCCGAATACATTAACAGGCATTTCGTATCTGCAGTGGAATACGGCAAATTCGCCCAGATTTCATTTCCGCGCTTTGATTTTCGTAACACCATATTATCTATGGGGCTTCTTCGGTAGGGATCCGGCACGATCCGTTTGGTGAAATGACGGCCATCCTTGGTTTCCACAATAAAATTGGTTCCTCCCTGATAATCCGTCCCAAACAGAATCCTGCCATTACCTTCCACGAACGACGTGTAGCCGCCCATTTGAATATGGAACTTGTTGACAGCTTGCCATTTTGGGTTCTCAAAATCAAATGCATCCATCGAACCGCTGATCCATAACCTTTTATGGTTATCACCATCTGCCACGAGGATTCTGTTCAACAATCTGCTGTATCTAATAATGTGTACATGCTTATTCGCACCCTGTCTCTTCAAAAATTCTGATTTTCGCCACGTTTCTCCCTGATCAAAACTGAAGTACAAGTTTGCAAGATTTCTCCAACCGGTCTCGTCCCAGATGTTCCCATATTCTCCGATCATTAATGTCTGGTCGGGTGTTTCTGTCATGGCGTTGTTAAATCTGAAGAAGCTTACGGACGACCCCAGTTCTAATGTCTTTTTGAAGGTAATCCCTTGGTCTGCGCTTTTGTAAACAGATCCCAGTACACAGACAAAGATCGTCTTTTGGCTAGAAACGAACATAGATTTTATTCTTTCAGGAAATCTGTTGACAAAAAGGATGGATCTTCCACCATCGCTACTTTTGTACAAATCCTGATCGTCCGGATATAAACATCCAAATATCTCTCCATCATTGCTTGTAAATAACACCTTCCAATTGTGATTGGAAGCAACAATACCCAGTTTCCTGCTTGCAAAAAACGCATCTAACTTCTGACCGAAACCCGAACTATTTAATCTTTCATTCTCTAAAGTTAGCACCTGATCGTGGTTGAATGTTAAATACTGGCCCTTCGGAAACAATCTCAATTTATGAAATAACTCCCAAACGAGGAAGGAGATAATCTCGCGCGATTTTCCGGATTTATAAACATC
>DATHUN010000354.1:0-5970 GCA_035462205.1 Anaerolineales bacterium | reverse complement strand
CACCGTGCCACTGGGCGTGCCGGAGGTCATCCGAGAAGGGAAGGATGTCACTGTTGTCACCTATGGCGCATGCTGTAGAATCGCCCTAGATGCAGCCGACAAGTTGTCCAAGGCGGGTATTGACGTGGAAATTGTAGATATCCAATCGCTGCTGCCGTTCGATGTTCATGGCCGCATTGTTGAGTCTCTCAAGAAAACGAATCGCATCTTGTTTTTGGATGAGGATGTGCCCGGCGGGACCTCTGCCTATATGATGCAGGAAGTGATTGAAAAGCAAGGCGGCTACTATCATCTCGATTCGGAGCCGCGGACCTTATCCGGCACGGCCCATCGTCCCGCCTACGGGAGTGATGGAGATTACTGGTCCAAGCCGAATGCGGAGACAGTGTTTGACGCGGTCTACCAAATGATGCATGAGGTGGATCCACAACACTATCGGGCGGTAAGATAACGGGTCCGCCGAACATAAGGAGAATCTATGAGCGGGTCGGTGTATGAGAAAAGTTTTCGGGAATTGGTTGTGTATCAAAAGAGTCGTTTGCTCTCACGGGAAATCTTTATGCACACTAAGTTTTTTCCCAAGGATGAGATGTACTTTTTAAATGGACAAATTCGTCGTGCTTCGCGACTGATAGGAGCCAACATTGCGGAAGCCTGGGCAAACCGCAGGAATGAAGCGCGCTTCATCAGTCTCCTGACCGATGCGGATGGCGAGCAAATGGAAACCCAGCATTGGGTTGAAGTCGCGAACGATTGCGGTTATATGGATTCGGAGGCAAGCGTACAGCTCGTCAAACGGTGCGCCGAGATGGGACGCATACTCCATAGCATGATAGAGAAAGCCGCGCTATTTAATGAATCGTTGCAAACCGCAAGTGAGGAAACTGCCGAATATTTTATTGGAACAACGAACTGGTCCTTACCTGTAAATAACCAAGTGGAGTAAAGCATGGCGACAAAAGTCCTGGTTCCCTTGTTAGGCGAGGGCGTGGAAGAGGTCACGGTCACGAAATGGCTCAAGAAAGAAGGGGATTCGGTCAATGAGCTGGAGCCGCTTTTAGAAGTCAACACTGACAAAGTGGATACCGAAATCCCTGCGCCAGCATCGGGAACCGTGTTGAAAATCCTTGCCGAGGAGGGCGTCCCTGCCAAGGTGGGAGCGGTGCTGGCGTTCATCGGAAAACCAGGCGAATCGGTGGAAGGTTCTTCTGCCACGCCGACGGCGAAAGCAGAGCCAAAATTGGAGAGCCAGCAGTCCACATCTATGCAACCTGAAATTTTGACCGTCTCCCCTGCAGCGAAACAGGATCTGGGTTTTATTTCTCCGGTGGTTGCAAAGGTTGCCGCCGAGCATGGCGTCAACTTACAGCAAGTGCAAGGAACGGGGTTGAACGGGCGGATCACAAAGAATGATGTCTTGAGTTATGTTGAAGGTCAAAAGTCAAATGCTCAAGGTCAAATGCCGCCACCGGCAACCTTCCAACCTGTAAACCTTAAACCCGCAACTGGTGATCAACTTATAAAGCATACCGTCATCCGCAAGCAGATCGCCGAGCATATGGTCCTGTCCAAGCATACTTCGCCGCATGTGCTGACGGTGATGGAAGCAGATATGAGCCGTGTGGCGAAGCATCGTGCCGCCAATAAAGAGATGTTCGCCCGTGATGGAGTCAACCTCACGTTCACGGCTTATTTCATGATGGCAATCGTCGCCGGGTTGAAGCAATATCGGACGGTCAATTCTTCGTGGACCGAGGAAGGGATTCTCGTTCACCGTGATATCAATCTTGGTATGGCAACCTCCTTGGGAGAGGAAGGGCTAATTGTCCCGGTGATCAAAGGCGCGGACAATCTGTCCCTGCTGGCAATGGCTCGGGCGGTCAACGACCTGGCGAACCGGGCGCGCACGAAGAAGCTGCAAACGGATGAGGTAAAAGGCGGAACGTTCACGCTTACCAACCACGGCATCAGCGGATCGCTGCTGGCATTCCCTGTCATCAACCAGCCGCAGTGCGGCATCCTCGGCGTAGGTGCAGTGCAAAAACGTGTGATCGTTATCCCCGCCGACAGGGGGACAGGCGAGGATGCCATCGCCATCCGCCCGATGGTTTATCTCTCGTTCGTGTTCGATCATCGCATCCTCGACGGCGCCTCGGCAGACTGGTTCCTGATGAAAGTGAAAGAGACGCTGGAAACCTGGGCGTAAATGACAAACTTTGACGAACGCGCCAAGGATTGGGATTCCGACCCACAAAAAGTGGAACGTGCCCGCGCAGTCGCTGAAGCCATTCGCAAAGCGGTTCCCCTTTCACCTTCCATGAAAGCGCTCGAATATGGCTGCGGCACCGGTTTATTGAGCTTTGCGCTGCAACCTGATCTGGGACAAATTACACTTGCCGATACCTCGCCGGGCATGCTCGAAGTTTTAGCGAACAAGATCACTGACGCCAAGGTGAGAAATATGCATCCTGTGAGGCTCGATCTGGAATCGGACCCAATCCCTTCCGAACGCTTTGATCTGACGTATTCGTTAATGACTTTGCATCACATTCACAATGTAAAGAAAGTATTGATCAAATTTTATGATTTACTCCTGCCCCAGGGTTATTTGTTAGTGGCAGACTTGGATCGGGAAGATGGCTCGTTCCACACCGACGGAACGACCGATGTTCATCAAGGGTTCGATCGTGCCAAGCTGAAAAAGGCTATAGAGGATATTGGCTTTGAAAACGTCAAGTTCTCTACTGCCTATGAGATCAAAAAGCAAATAGATTATGCAGAGAAAGTATTCCCGGTCTTCTTGATGTCGGCGCAGAAGGCTTAGCAGATCATGTCAATGCAACAGGATCATCCTGATATCCCTAAGAATGTTCATCCACCTCTGGTCGCTTTGCTGTTTATTGCGATTGCTTATTTTCTAGGGCGTTTTGTTCCATTGCCTTTTCTAGTGCCACCAATTCTGCGCAACATCGGCTTACTCTTAACCTTTATTGGGTTTCTATGTGGGATCGGCGCACTTCTCGAATTTCGCAAAGCACGCACGACGTTAGATCCTCATGGATCGTCAAAACAGATTGTGAGCTCCGGGGTCTATCGCTTTAGTCGCAACCCGATCTATGTGGGATTTCTGATGATGGTCGTTGGTTTGCCACTTACCTCGGGGTTCTACTGGGGAATCGTGCTGGCTCCATTTTATATAATGATGATGAATCGTCTTGTCATCCAGCATGAGGAAGCGTACCTGGAGAAAAAGTTTGGGAAAACATACACCAGCTATACGTCGCAGGTACGACGGTGGCTGTAGAGTAAAATTAGATTAAATGTCACTGCCCCGCCAGAGGCGGGGTTACGAGGGAGCAATAGCGACTGAAGCAATCTCCTCATTAACGGGAGGATGCTTCTCGAAGTCTCGCAATCCCGCGAAACACCGGCGGGGTAATGACATAAATAAGGAGAGAGGTTATGGCTGAAAATTTTGATGTGGTTGTGATTGGCGCGGGACCGGCGGGATATGTTGCTGCGATTCGCGCTGCCCAACTGAAGCAGAAGGTCGCAATTGTGGACAAACAATGGCTGGGCGGTGTTTGTTTGAATGTCGGTTGTATTCCGTCGAAATCATTGTTAAGAAATGCGGAAATAGCTCACACATTGCGTGAACGTGGTAAGGACTTTGGTTTCTCTTTTGAGAATCTCAAACTGGATTTTGGTGTGGCGTTTAAACGTTCACGACAGGTTTCGGATCGCTTGGTCAAGGGCGTGGGATTTTTGATGAAGAAAAATAACATCGCCGTCTACATGGGAGAAGCGCACCTGACCAAGCCGACCACGGTGACCGTTAAAGATAAGGATGGCAAGACGACCGAGTTAAACGCCAAGAATATCATCGTGGCGACCGGCGCGAGCGTGGCTGTCCCTGGCGCTTGGAAAATCGATGGGCAGAAAGTTGTCACTTATCTCGAAGCGATCCTGCAGGAGAAACTTCCCAAGTCTGTAATCGTGATCGGCTCGGGCGCGATCGGCGTGGAGTTTTCTACGGTTTGGCGATCGTATGGTGTAGATGTGACGATTGTCGAAATGCTGCCGCGCTTGGTCCCATTGGAGGACGAGGAAGTCTCGAAGGAGTTGAAGAAGGAATTCGAGAAGCGCGGCATCAAGTGTCTGGTTGGGAATAAAGTCGAATCGGTGGAAGCAACGGATACTGGCGTGCGCGTGAAAGTTTCTGCTGAAGGCAAGGAAACAACCCTCGAAGCCGAGCAGGCGCTGGTGGCGATCGGCTTCCGGCCCAACTCGAAGGGACTGGGTCTTGAAGAGGTCGGCGTCAAGATCAGCGAACGCGGTTTTGTGGAGATCAATGAAAAAATGCAAACCAGCCTCCCGAACATCTATGCCATCGGCGACGTAACCGGAAAATTGATGCTGGCGCACGTCGGCTCGGCGATGGGCATTATCGCCGCGGAAAATATTGCCGGTGCCGAAACAATCACGCTCGACTATGAAATGATGCCGCGTGCCACGTTTTGCCAACCCCAGGTTGCGTCCTTTGGACTCACCGAAGCGCAGGCAAAGGAACGCGGCTACAATATCAAGATTGGACGCTTCCCCTTCCAGCCGAATGGTAAAGCGCTTGGACTCGGCGACTACGCCGGCTTTGTCAAGATCGTTGTAGATGAAAAGTATGGCGAGATCCTCGGCGCACACATGATCGGTCCCGAAGTGACCGAACTGCTTCCCGAGCTGACTCTCGCTCACATGATGGAGCTAACCCCAAATGAGATTGCCCGCAACGTCCATGCGCATCCAACACTTTCCGAAGTGTTGATGGAAGCTGCACACGGCGCGGAGGGAACGCCAATACATATATAATGCTCTGGTTGAAAGCAAAAGGTAAAAACTTAGCCCCGCAATCGCGGGGCTTCTATTTATTTGCTTTGAAGTGCTTTGATGAGCGACTGGGGATCCAGAATCACGCCAAATTCGTAATCCTTGCCATTGTGCCCAACTTGAATCGTTCTCCCCGGCTTCAGCGCAACTACAAGGACGATTCGCCTGGAAGTTGTTGCCAAATAATGGAATCCAGCACCATTGGCGCGTGAGGCGGTCCCATCCATTATTTGGAACGGAATCCTGCCGGAGTCGTCTTACATGTATAATAGTATTACATTTGCGTGACAAATTCCGGCTGCAGCACCATAATTTACAGCGGTAAAAGGGCATTTTTCATCATTTTGCAGGAGGCCGTATGAGGATTCCACCACTGCAGTCCCATAGTAATATTTCGCAGCGTGGGCTATTAAGCATTGCAATGCTGATGTTCAGCGTCGGGGGTTTGATGATTGCTTTCTTGGCCGGCGCCAAGCTAGTGTTTGACATCTTGCGCTACGGTATCTTGGAATCTCTTGATGGGCTTGTGATCAAAGTGATCGTCGTCGGGCTCGCCTACCTGGTAGGTTGGGCGGCCTCCTTGCTGGCGATCCGGGTCTATGGAAATCTTGTCCTGCCATTCATCATCAGTATTTTCATCTGGGGAATGCTGATCGGCATTTGCAGTCTATATCTCTTGATCTTGCAGCGGTTATATAACCAGCAGTATGATGAATTCCGCTTTGTGGCTTATCTGGGGATCATGGGAGCGGCGATGCTCGGGCTCGTTGGATTACACCTGATCCTCGAGGGTCATACCCTGCGCCCACTCGCCATTCCCTTGTTGATCATCAATTTGCTCCAGCTAGGCTTGATCGTGTTCCGCTATGTGTTCACGCCCGATGCAAAGTACATTTTTTTGATCAATGACTTGATCTTTTTTACAGTGATGACTGCCTTCTCCCTCTTTATGCTGGCACACATCGGATTGCTTGCGCCACTTCGAACGCGGTTAACGTATTATTTTGACCGGAATAGCGTAGCGATACGTTCGGAGGATTAAGGATTAAAACGTAGGGAGTGGCACCCTCATCAGGGTGCCACTCCCTA
>DATHUN010000353.1:0-5395 GCA_035462205.1 Anaerolineales bacterium | reverse complement strand
CGAGAAAGAATGGCGGCAGTCCCAGAATATCCTCCGAGATGGAACGGCTGTAAACATCGGCATGGTTCATCCACAGGGCGCGCCGATCGGAGGAATCCGGTTCGGACGGATACCAAACCTGGATCTGGAATCGACGCGCTTCCTCTTTGCCGGAATACAGCTCCTTGCGCGAAGAGTCGGTCAATTCATAGATTGTTGTCCCCACTTGATACGGTCCGTCAGGCTTGGGGATGGCCGGAACCGGCAGCAGGATGGGCAGCGCCGTCGAAACGGCGAGCAGGATCACGGTCAGATAGGAGCCGAGTGGTTTCCCATCCACAGTCGATCTAATCTTGAGCACGGAGCTAACCGTAATCAGGAATGTCAACAGGTAGATCGGAATCATCTGCCAGCGATAGCCTTCGACACGGAAGTGAATCAACATGGTGAGAAGCGACAGCGCGGGCAGGAGCCGAATTGCGAACGGCCGAGGATGACGCCAAAGTAAATATACGGCGAGCAGAACCGGGATGATGATTTCGAGAGGTCGCATTGTTATACCGTTTGTAAGGATTCTTGTCCCCTGGCATATGCCTGGGCGTACAAGGCATTGGATACCAACATTAGATACACAGAGTAGGGGATCATCAAAAATGGAACAATACACATCAACACAATGGTGATCATGGCGATCTGCATCACAAAAGCGAGAAGGAACGAGGCGATTAGCACGACGACATAGGCCAGCAAAAACTGACCGATCGCGGCGCGGAATATTTGCCACCATTCCTTGAATTCGAACGCGGCGTTGAAGGAACGTCTTGCGGCGACATGCGCCTGCGCAGCGGAAAGAACGATGCTATAGGGGAGGGAGAGCAGGGAAGAAATGACGGTGAAAAAGATGCCCATGAATAAAAGTAGCGCAGCAAGCGGACCGAGATTTCGGGGTCCCTGATCGGCTAAGACAGAGATTCCGACAGTGCCGCCGAGCAGGAATGTGACACTACATCCAATAAGCAAGAACAACGGCAGCATCAAAATAAGTTGGGCGCCATAGAAGCGTAGACCATCCATCAACATTTCTCCCCAGTCGCTGCCCTGCCAGGCCGGCATTGACGGGAACCGCTTCTCCAGAATAATCTGGCGCATGATTTTGACTGTGTATCCCATCAGGAGAATGGTTGGAAGAATTGGGATGACGAACGCTGCCAGCATCACCGCGCAGGCAATCAGGAATTGACTCCACGCGTCGCGGTCGCGAAAGGGAAATTGCAGGATGGCCTCCATGTTGTTCATGGCATGTCCTTCGTGCGATGATATTGTGATGCCCATGCCGGGTATTGTACATGAAATCGGTCCGTGCTGTACAATGATAGTCATTCCCGGAGTGATCGTGATTCTCTTTGCGCTCAGCATTTTTCTTTCGGCATTCCTGCTCTTTCAAGTGCAACCGATGATCGGCAAGTTCATCCTGCCAGGGTTTGGCGGGACTCCGGCGGTCTGGTCAACGCTGATGCTTCTCTTTCAAGTTCTGTTGACCGGTGGATACGCTTATGACCACTGGCTGATGCGACATCGCAAATGGCAATCGCTGATTCACCTGGCATTGCTCAGCCTGACCGGGATCGTGCTGGCGATGCGTGCCGTCTTTGCCGCTTCACCGATCATGCCTTCGATTTCGGCGAGTAACCAATCCCTGCGATCACCGGTGCTTGAAATCACCCACTTGCTTTTGCTTTCTATAGGGCTTCCATTCTTCGTCCTGGCGGCAAATGGACCTCTCATGCAGGCGTGGTTCAGCCAAAACTATCCAGACCGATCCTACGCGCGGCTGTATGCGCTATCGAATGTCGGATCCTTGTTCGGGCTGCTCACCTATCCCGTTTTGATCGAGCCAAACCTGTCCCTGCGGGCGCAAGGCTGGATGTGGACGATCGGCTTTCTTGTGTTTGGATTGTTGCTGATGTTCATTGCGTTGAGAAGTAGACGCCTCCCGGCGCTTTCCCAGCCGGTCGCGGCCTCCATCAAACCAGGCGCGTATCCTTCCCGCTCCAGGGTTTCGTTATGGATCGCGCTCAGTGCGACGGCATCACTATTCCTATTGTCAGTGACAAATCAAATCTCACAGGAAGTGGCTGTAATTCCATTCTTGTGGATCCTGCCACTGACAATTTATCTGCTGTCCTTCATTCTGACATTTTCCGGAAAGCGCGGCTACAATCGCAAATTTTATGCAGCCCTGTTCATCGTCACCGCGCTGTTGACACTGTTTGTTATGCTCAACGCCACGCGACTCCATGTGTATTGGCAGATCGCGGTTTACTGTTTGCTACTGTTCGCGGCGTGTATGCTCTGTCACGGTGAATTGTATCTCTTGCGACCGGGCGCAGAACATCTCACCCGGTTTTACCTGATGGTGTCTATTGGCGGCGCCATCGGTGGCTTCTTCGTCAGTTTGATCGCGCCGGTCATTTTCAACGGGTATTGGGAATTCTTTGTCGGGTTGGCGATGGTAATCGCTATTTTGCTGACGATCCTTCGTTCCAATCGCGACAACACGAGGCGGGCACGGTTTGTATTTACCGTATTTGCTTTGGTCACTGTGATGTTGACGCTTCTAAGTACGTTTTTCTCCGCCGCGTTATTTTCCAAGCGCAATTTTTATGGCGTGATTCGAGTGCGCAATGCCTGGGTAGGGAATCCGCCGCAACATGCCTCTTTGATGTCCAGCGGCATCACCGTTCATGGATTGCAGTTTCTCACCGGTTTCAAGACGTCAAACATACCGACCACGTATTATGTCCCTGCATCGGGTGTGGGGTTGGCAATTCTCAACCATCCCAAGTATCGGCACCAGCAGCGCGTTGGATTACTGGGTCTTGGCGTGGGAACCCTGCTCGCCTATTCTCAACCTGGCGATATTTATAGGCTATATGAAATCAACCCCGTGGTGGTTGATTTGGCAGCCGGGGTGGGGGATTATTTTTCCTTTTTGAGCGATAGTAAAGCAGATCTTACGACCGTCTTGGGTGACGCCCGTATCTCCCTGCAGCGTGAGCTCGACGAAGGACAGCCACAAAACTTTGATGTGCTCGTGCTGGATACGTTCAGCAGTGACTCGATTCCCGTCCACCTGGTCACCAAAGAAGCGTTTGCGCTCTAT
The DNA here is from genome assembly GCA_035462205.1 of Anaerolineales bacterium. Taxonomy (GTDB): domain Bacteria; phylum Chloroflexota; class Anaerolineae; order Anaerolineales; family Villigracilaceae; genus Defluviilinea. Next base: position 2,253 of record DATHUN010000353.1, on the reverse strand, counting down.
CTCGCTCATCTCGCCCCCGATGGGATGATTGCCGCCCATATAACAAACCTGCACTTGGATTTACAGCCCGTCTTCTGGCAATTGGCAAAATATTATGATTTGCACATCGTGCGTATTAATTACGATGGTGACGCAAGAGGCGGTTATGCTTCTCATTGGATTTTGCTGGCGCGTGATCCAACGCTCTTGGAAATCCCTGCCATTCAAGAGCGTGCTGTAGATCTAGATAGCTACTTCACCAATATCAAACTGTGGACGGATGATTACAGCAATTTGTTTCAGATATTAAAGTAAACAAGGTTGATTATCAGAATGCCACTCCCAGCACCGCAATAAAATGCGCGGCGGCTGCCAGCATGACAAAGATGTGCCAAACCTCATGAAAGCCAAATACGCCAGGTACGAAATTAAAAATCTTTGTGATGTATACAATCGCGCCCAGGGTGTAAATCAGTCCGCCGGCGATTAACCATCCAAGGACCCATACCGGTAGAACGGCAACCATTTGTCCCATGGCGGCGAGGCAAAGCCAGCCCATGACCAGATAAATCCCGGCATTCAGCCACCGCGGTGCACGGATGTAAAACACTTTGACGAGAACCCCGATCAACGCCAGCGACCAAACAATACTCAACAATCCCCACTTCCAGAAACCGGAAAAAGCATTGATACAGAACGGCGTGTAGGTCCCTGCGATGAGGATGTAGATGGCGGCATGGTCAATTTTGCGGAAGACCTCCAACACTTTATCCTTGACCTGGACCATATGATAGGTGGCACTGGCGGAGAACAAGAAAATCAGGCTGGTTCCATAAACGATCAGGGAGATTACCTTTGCGGGCGTTCCCCAACCGAGAATGACCAATGCGATCAAGCCGATGAGACCAAGGAATGCGCCCACCCAATGTGTGAGACTGTTGACAGGTTCGCGGAGTTTTTTGAGCATTGAATATACCTTTTGCCGTCATTGTGAGCCCCGAGCCTTCAACGGCGACTGGGCGAAGCAATCTCTAATTCTAGAATTGAGATTGCTTTATCGGACTGAGCACATTCCTCGTGATAACGGCATCTATTTTGTTGCCACAAGAATAATAACCAGGCTGGATTTTATACTGATCTCATGAATTTGCACATGGAAGCCAGCGCCTAGAAATGATTTTTCGTACCGTTCTTTTAGAATTTCGGCAAGGTTCGGAATACTCTCGCCCGTGATATGAAAAATCAGAGCCATAAATCGGTCCATCATGCCGCGCCCCACGATCGAAGCGCCGGGAAGAATGACAAATCGTCCCTCATCAGTGAGGACACGGTGAGCTTCTTTAAGCGTTTCCACCGCAAAAATATACTCGGCAGGAAACGTGGCAACCACTGTGTCAAAAGAATTATTTGCAAAGGGAATGTGTTGCCCCAATGCACGCGCCAAGTTGGTCTGCGTGTAAGCATTATGCCGAGATTTATGATTTGAGTTTGAATTTCGGGCAAGGAAACGGGTCAGGTTGCGCTGGGCGAGGTGACCCATCGGCGCCGATTCGTCAATTCCTACCGCCAACAGGTTTCGGCTGAGTAGGACACGCTGCAGATGTCCGGGTCCATGACCGATCTCCAGAATCCGATTGCCCTCGAGGAACGGGACCACGCTCAAAACCCAGTCTTTCCATCTGCCTAAAGAGACAGTAGCAGCGACCAGGTCATAGGCGAAGGCAAATGGGTGGTAGAGAAGATAAAAGAAAAAACGGAGAATGGCGCGCATAAAAAAAGGGTTTGGCATGTGCCAAACCCTTGCCTCGGTGTAGTTCGTTTAAATACCGGTTGATTCGGTCGAGCCGGTCGTCCCCATGGTGCCCATCTCGGTGTCGGATTTGCGGGCGGTCTTGCGGACAGCCTCCACGGCGCTCTTGCCGCGCTCGCGTACATCGTCCACCATGCCCTTGCCACGCTCGACCACGTCACCGTAGACTTCCTGTCCGCGGTCACGGAGTTGGCGAGCCAGCTCATCGGCACGCGCACGGGCTTCTGCAGCCGTGGCTTCGGCGCGAGCAAGTGCCTCTTCAGCGGACTGCTGCGCTCGGTCGCGCAATTCAATCGATTTATCTTTGATCAACGCACGGGTCTCTTCACCCGTCTGTGGAGCGAACAACAATGCGACGACTGCGCCGCTCAGGCCCCCGATGATGAACCCTACGAGAAAGGCTCCAAACTCATCACGGTCATCCATAGTAACCTCCTTAAGGTTGGTATTTATTTCTTCCGCAG
>DATHUN010000352.1:0-1861 GCA_035462205.1 Anaerolineales bacterium | reverse complement strand
CCTCGAGGATCTGGTCCACGTTGACGCCCTCTTTCGCCGAGACCTGGATCACATCCAGAGGATCGATGCCAAGCAGCGAGCCGACATCCTCCGCCACTTCATCGGGGCGCGCTGAGGGCAGATCAATTTTATTGATCACGGGGATGATCGTCAGGTCCGCATCGAGCGCCTGGTAGAGATTTGCCAAAGTCTGCGCTTCGATCCCCTGCGTCGCATCCACGACCAGTACCGCGCCTTCACAGGCTTTCAGGGCGCGGCTGACCTCGTAGCCAAAGTCCACGTGACCGGGGGTGTCGATCAGGTCGATCTCGTACTTTTGATTGTCCTTGGCGGTGTAATACATGCGCACCGCCGAGGCTTTGATCGTGACGCCTTTTTCGCGTTCGAGATCCATGGTGTCGAGCATTTGCTCGCTCATGTCGCGTTCCGAGATCGTGCCGGTCAACTGAAGCAGGCGGTCAGCGAGGGTTGATTTGCCATGGTCAACATGGGCGATGATACAAAAATTTCGAATGTGGTCGGTCATATGCGGGAGAAAGTATAACCGAGAATTTGCCCCCTCTGCCTCACCTGCACTTGCGTCAGGTGCAAGTGTCGGCGCCTCCCCAAATACGACGAGCCTCAGCCGTATTTGGGGGAGTCTGATTGGAAGCTACATCTTAGCGAGTAGCTCGGCCTTCTTCTGTTGAAACTCCGCTTCCGAGAGAATTCCTCGTCTGCGCAATACATCCAGTTTTTCGATGATGGTCGGGATGTCTTCGACGGCGTGCGCGATTTGCCCAATTTCCTCGAAACCGAGGCGTTCTTTGGCATTGAGCATGGCAGTCTTGAACTCAATCGGGTACGCGATCTGGTGGAAGAGATTCACGCCCAGCTCGCTAGCGGTTAGGATTTCAATATCCCCGAAGCCAAACATTCGTCCCAAGAAGGACTGGCTCATCTTTACATCGTTGACCTTTTCCAAGGAGGAATCGACCACATCCTTGTTGAAGACACCCGCGATCTGGATAACGCGGCGGTTGGTCACAATGTAGGCTTTGTTGCGCCAGACCACCACATCGTTCAAAATTCCCACCACAGGGACCAGCACCAGAATCAAACCATAAATGGCAAGCGGATAGAACGGATAGGCGATGAGGCTCGCCCCAACGATCACGGCAATTAATAGCAGTTCGAGAAAGATCTTGCCGAAGAGCACAAACCAGTGCTGGTGTGTTTCAAAGAGAACTTTTTCATGCTCGCCGAGTAAGCCTTCGAGGTAGTTTGTCGCCACTGTTGTTCTCCTTTGTAATGAGAAGGTCATGACGCGCTGATTGTATCACCGCTACGGAAGCGTCAGCGTGAAATTCACAGCCCAGCGGGAGGTTTCGCCATTCAAGGTGGCAAAGATTTCCATCTCATACTCGCCCGGTGCGGCTGGCGGGCCGCCGGGTGACCACTTGTAAACTCCATTTTCGACGATCCAGGGATTGCAGGGCGTATTCCCGCCAAAAATGCAGTAGGCTTGATTGACCTCGGTCGAGTCATACACATGTACACCGTCCTTCTTCACACCAAAATTGACCTTTTCCACGCCATCGTTCGTGCCAAGTTCCACTCCATCCTTGAAAATCTGGAACTGGAATAACGATTCAGGGGAGAAGATACCCACACATTGATAACCGCTGTCTGCATCAATACAAAAGCCATTACCATCCGGGTCGGTGGTCTGCGTGGCTTTGGGCAGCGGCGGTGGAGGCGGGGTGCCAAAGGGAACAGCGGGTAAGGCAGCCAGTTCCACATTGCAGGAAATATATTGCGCGCCGGCGCTCACCCAGCCTTTCTCCTGAGTGGCGTGGTCCTGTACATATGCCCACACGCC
>DATHUN010000351.1:0-6398 GCA_035462205.1 Anaerolineales bacterium | reverse complement strand
TAGAGCACATCCATATTGGGCTGGCGCGCCAGCCAGGGTTTGACAGCCGCGATGTGTTTCTGAAATTGCGCTTCCATTCCAGCATCGTCCATCTTGGATTCTTCATTCCGACGCCGCAGCATTTTGCGCTGCGAGGCAAGGACTTCTTGAATCTCGCGCTCCATGAAAATAATTTTATACTGATATTGTGCAGGTAAATGTTCCAACAATGCTGAAATCACCTTTACTACTTTGCCACCCGCGTTGGACAGCCAGCCCACATTGCCCGCCGACAACTGCTTCACGGTTTCCGTCTCGTAATACCCATTCGGGTTATCCGTATCTGCCTGGCGCAGCTCATCGGTGATAATGGGCAAACCGCCTTCCGCCAGGATTTTCATCATCATCGAGGTGCCCGACCGCGGCAAACCTGAGACCACAATGATCGGCTCCGCTGTCTGGGGCTTTCTGCCGAACGCGCCGAATAATTTGGTCATTAGAGATAGCCCAGTCCTTTCAAGCGTTCTTCGAGGTCTTTTTGTCCCTCGCCGGTTGCCTGCGAGGGTGGTTTGATATTGGACGCATCGAGGTGCTTTCCAATTGCCAGGAATGGAACATCACGGAACGAGATCGCGCCCAGCTCGCTCAAATCGCGGTTGGCGAATATCACTCCGGGGACGGCATCCGAGTCGATGCAGTGGTCCGCGCCCCAGTGATCAAGGTTGGCCTCCAGCGCTGTGGCGGGGATTTTACCGAGTCCGGTTTCGGCGGAGGCGCGGTATCCGGGTGCATAGCCCACCACCAGGTCCGGGCCGAAGCGGATGAACGGACCATGGAACGTCTCGTGCTTCAGTCGAATCTTTTGGATGGGAGCTTGATCGCCATCCTTCCAATCCAGAAGCTGGCTTTGTATAGCATTCAGCAAGGGCTCGATTTGATCTACCAGCACACTTCCCTGTCCTTCGCGCCCGGCAAGATTAAGATAGATGCTGTTCAAGCCAACCGCATACGCTCTTGTGTTTTTCCAATCGACGCCACTCAGATCATCGCCATCGTTCTTCATACAAAGATAATTGTGCTCCAGCAGCCAGGTATTTAAGTGAACCTTTTTGTTGAATACTCGGAAACCATGATCGGAAAGGATCAGGAAACGATGCTTGTCGTTCCACTGACCGACCTTCGTATGTAGATCGCCGACGAACTGATCGAGCCGCTTATACCAATCATGGACCACATCCATGCGGTCGCGGAAGAACATGTGCTGCACGCGATCCAGATCGTCGAATATGCTGGCAAGCACACCCTCACGAAAATTGTTCATCAAATAATAAAGAATCTGGATACGGCGATTGAAAATCTGCTGGCACAGATTCAGGAATTGCTCATCGCTGATGCAGCCATCTTCCAAGGCGGTTGTATCCTGCGGCCAGCCCAATGTGAGAAAGGGACCGACTTCGCTCCAAAGCTTTTTCGAAAAGGAATTCGACGAGGCGTAGAACCACGTGGAATGCAGCGGATGGATTTGCAGCGGCAGGGAGTAAATACGGACAACATGATCCAGGCTGGTTGCAATGAAACGCGTGATGGCGTGCACATTGAACAACATCCCGGCTTTGAATCGCAGTTCCACGATCTCGCTCCATTCCCCGAGGCGCAATTCCACTTGCTGTTTCTCCATGGTAATCCGCGCCGTTTGCCAGTCGATCACATCGACGCTGATGGGCAGGCTGATCGTGCGCGGACCCTCACGTCCGTTCGTTTGCGGGCCGGCGAGCTGTGCCTGGTAACGATTCCGACCGACAGAAGTTAGTTTCGCTACAGCTGTCTTTTTCTTCGATTCATCCTCTGAGGAAAAAAGTGTCCCCACGCCGAGTTGGCCGCGAATATCCGGCGTGCCCAATCCGGGCAGGGTCAGCACCGGTAACTCGGGCCGCGCCGGGAACATGGCGGGCCACCAGAGTGCGGTGGCAGGATAGCCCATCGAGGCCGCCTCTTCAAAAAAAGTTTTCGCGGTATATGGAGGCACGAACTGTTCCCCCAATGCGCCCTTGCGGGTCGGCAAGATAGACACGTACGGTGAATACGTTGCCGGGTCGCGGTGAACAAAATCAAAAATGCCATGACCACCCGGGTCGGCGCCGGTGGCGATGCTCGTCCAGGAAACTTCGGTTTGCGGCGGCGAACAAACCTCGAGCTGTGCGTATCCCTTCTGCTCGACAAACCTTTGCAAACCAGGTAATTGATTTTGTCCGACAAGTTCTTCAAACACGGCCGGATCGAAGGAATCGAACCCAATCAGAAGCGTCTTCATGAGGCAGAGAAGTTATTCCCGATCTTCTTCCTCTTTGCGTGTACGGCGGCGCACACCGGCAATCCACTGGCGGATATTGCGAGAAAAGACCAGCAACACCCCGGAAAATACCGCTAAAACGCCCGCTAATGCTTGAAACAAGACACCACCAGTATTCGGGTCAATATACATGCAAGGCTCCTTTCTGGTTACTTGAAACGCCCACAATACACCTGTTCACACGAGCCCACGTACGCCGATGTTATGCTAAATCTGCTTGAATAGCGCTCACGCACATGCTTGCCGTATATTTTTTTCAGGTAGAATCATACTATGTCGAACCATGATGATGTAACTCCTATTCGCCAGCAATACCTGGATATTAAGAAGGAGTATCCGAATACTATTCTCTTCTTCCGCCTGGGAGATTTTTACGAGACCTTCGATGAAGATGCCGAATTGACCGCCCGCGAGCTGGATATCGTTCTCACCTCCCGGCCCGTCGGGAAGGGAATTCGCGCCCCGCTGGCTGGCATTCCGTATCATGCAGTGGAAAATTACCTGGCGCGTCTGATCGAAAAAGGCTACCACGTCGCGATTTGTGAGCAGATGGGCGAAACACCTATCAAGGGCTTGTTTCCGCGCAAAGTGGTGCGCGTCGTCACGCCCGGGACGGTGACCGAGCCGGGACTGCTGCCCGGCGACTCGAACAACTACCTGGCGGCGGTCATTCAGGACGGGAAGTCGGCGGCGATTGCCTACGCCGATATCACCACCGGAGAGTTTGCCGTGACCGAGCTGCCGCTCGAAGCATTGCGCGCCGAGCTGACGCGCCTGCACCCGGCCGAGATCCTGGTCCCGGACAACCAAACCCTGAATGATGGCATCCAGGGGCACCAAACGCCGGTTCCTGCCTGGCGGTTCGAGCCGGGAAAAACCACCGAAACCCTGCTGACACATTTCAAAACTTCCACGCTCGATGGCTTTGGTGTCAAGCAGCACAGCTTATCCGTGCGCGCTGCCGGGGCAATCCTCCAGTATGTGAAAGATACACAGCCCGAGTCGCTCTCGCTGTTGACCAGTTTGCGTTCTTATAGCCTCAACGAGTTTATGACCCTGGATGCCTCCACGCGCCGCAACCTCGAGCTGGATGAAACGCTGCGCGGCGAACGAAAGGGTTCGCTGTTGGGAACGCTCGACCAGACGGTCACACCGATGGGAAAACGTCTGATGCACCAATGGGTCAGCCAGCCGCTGCTCAATGTAAAACGGATTGAAAAGCGGCAAAATGGGGTGCAGTATTTTTGCGAGAACGGGATGAAACGCGCCGAGCTGCGCGCCGCCCTCAAGCCGCTCGCCGACCTGGAGCGCCTGGTGAACCGGGTCCTGGCCGGCATGGCACAGCCGCGCGACCTGTTGGCGATGCGCGAGACTCTCGCACGCCTCCCAGCAATTCTTGCGATCATGAGCGAAAAGAGCGAGGTAGTCCTCCCCACTGTGGAAGTGATGCATGACGAGCTGTCCATCTTGCAAGCTGCGATCGATGACGAGTCCCCCTCTACGCTTCAAAACACGGGAGTCATTCGCGGCGGCTATTCTCAGGAATTGGACTCGGTCATCGAGGCATCGCGGCACGCCCGGGATTGGATCGCCAATCTGGAATCGGTCGAACGCGAGCGGACCGGCATCAAGACTCTGAAAGTTGGCTACAACAAAGTCTTTGGTTATTACATCGAAATCTCGCGCGGCGCAGCAGAACGTGCCCCGGAGAATTATATTCGCAAGCAGACGCTGGTCAATGCCGAACGTTTCATCACGCCCGAGATGAAAGAATATGAGACGCTGGTGCTCAACGCCGAAGACCGCATTCGTGAGATCGAGCTGCGCCTCTTCCGCGAGATCTGCGGCACACTTTCAAAATCTGCCTATAAGTTGTTGCAGCTGGCGCGGTCCCTTGCCCAGCTGGATGTGCTTGCCGCGCTGGCAGAGACCGCTGCCCTGGGAGGCTATACCCGCCCTCAGGTCCATGAAGGCAGCGGGTTGGAAATCCACGAGGGACGTCATCCTGTTGTCGAACAAAGTCTGCATGGCAAGCGCTTTATTCCCAACGATGTCTTCTTCGAACCGGGCGAGATCGTCCGAGTCATCACGGGACCGAACATGGCCGGAAAGTCCACGTATCTGCGCCAGACGGCGTTGATCGTGCTGATGGCGCAGATGGGATCGTTCGTGCCGGCCGATTTCGCCAAGATCGGATTAGTGGATCGTATCTTCACCCGCATCGGCGCGCAGGATGAGATCCATGCCGGACAGTCCACGTTCATGGTCGAGATGATCGAGGCGGCGAATATCTTGCACCATGCCACCGCCCGCAGTCTGCTGATCCTCGATGAGATCGGGCGCGGCACTTCTACCTATGACGGCGTTTCCATCGCCTGGGCGGTGATCGAATATATACACAACCATCCGCACCTGCGCGCCAAGACGTTGTTTGCGACCCATTACCACGAGCTAACCCAGCTTGCCGAGCTGCTGCCGGGCGTGCGCAACTACAACGTCGCCGTCAGCGAAGCGGATGGCAACGTGGTCTTCCTGCACAAGATCGTCCCCGGCGGCGCGGACCGCTCGTATGGAATCCATGTCGCCCAGCTGGCCGGTCTGCCCTCGCCGGTCATCCAGCGCGCCAGTGAGATCATGGCCGAGCTGGAAAAGACCTCGGGCCGCGCCGTGAAGATCGATCCGCATGCGGCGCAGCAAATTATGCTCTTCCCGGAATCCAGTCCATTGCTGAATGAGTTGAAGGAGCTTGATGTAAATTCACTCTCCCCCATCGAGGCGCTGAATAAGCTGTTCGAGTGGCAGAGGAAATTTACGAAGTAAGGACGAGCGAACTCGAAGACATGGTAGCCCAAGGTGCAACGTATCGAGGCAAAGTAAAAAACATCGTCTGGCTGTCGCTCGGCTTGCTGTTTTTTATCCTGGTCATCCTGATCAATCTTCTCCCATTCTATGATGGGAAAAATGATCTTATGGACTTCGGCTCCTTCTACGCCTCCGGTCTGAAGCTGAGCCAGAACGATAATCCATACGATGCCAGCTCGGACTACATTCTAGAGATTCTGTTTCCAAAGGTGGGGGCGGGAGGAAAAATGGTCAACCTCAACCCCCCAATCTCCCTGCTGTTCTTTCGCCCACTGGTACAAGCGAACCCTTACCGGGCTATGGTGATTTGGCAGATCATCTCGGCAATGCTTTACATCATCAGCGTGCTGCTGCTGACAAAAACCTACCAGGATCGGCTTTCTCCGGCAAAATTTATATGGGTCTTTATACTGGCCGGCTTTTGGCACACCATCGTGTTGGGGCAAATTTACACGGTTCTTTTGCTGCTCACCGTGCTGGCGTGGATTTTCTTACGGCAAGGGAGAACTATTTTCGCAGCCGCGGCGCTCGGCTTGCTTGTGGCGATCAAGCCAAATTTCGTGATCTGGCCGCTGTTTCTGCTGGTTGCTGGCTACACAATTCCGGTGCTGGCATCCGCTGTTACAGCAGCTGTAGTCAGCCTTATTCCCGTCTTTGTTTACGGCACGAAAGTTTATGCACAGTGGATGGAGGCATCGGCACTTCGCCCGGAAACCCTGATCATGCCTGGCAATAATTCCATCCTTGGGTTATTTGCTCGGTTCGCCAGCGTGCCGCTGGGAATAGCGATCAGTGTCCTGGTGGTCCTGGCTTTGCTTGTGTGTGTGCGATGGCGAAAGCCCAAAAGTATGGAAACCGTGGAGTACATCTGCGCTCTGGGAATCATAGCCTCGTTACTGGCATCCCCCATCACCTGGACAGGTTACACGATGCTTCTGCTTCCCATTTTCTTCAGCCTGAAACGCTGGAGCTTTCCCGCCATCTTCAGCGCGATTATTTTGGCGATCCCCTTTCAGGTCGTGTTACAACTCTTCCAAACCTCGTTCACCGGCTTCGTGATCTTCGGCTGGCTCTACGGTTGGGCAATCCTATTGCTGCTCGGCATGGTCGTGAGAAACACCATGATGACCAGGAGCATCCAGACAAATTGATCCACTTCGAGCAGAAAGCTGTAGGTCAGGTTGCCGATCAGAACGTATAGAAAGGT
>DATHUN010000350.1:0-4168 GCA_035462205.1 Anaerolineales bacterium | reverse complement strand
AATTACAACGACTGGGGTGTAGGCGATACCCAGGATTGTTTACAGGCGGCAAAGTTCCTGCGCAGCCTGCGGGAGATCCGATCCGAAAGCATTGGCATTGCGGGCGGTAGCTATGGTGGTTATATGACGATCTGCTCCTTGTCGCGCGACCCGCAATATCTGTATGAATGTGGCGTGACGAAATATGGCGATTCCAACCTGATCAATTCGTGGGCATTGTGTGAGAGGCGCCTGCGTCTGTATACCGAGATCTTCCTGGGGCATCCAGCCCTGAATAGAGAGATTTATTCGAAAGCCTCGCCCATCAGCGCAGCAAAGAACGTTCAAAAGCCCGTGCTGATACTGCATGGATTATTGGATACGGTTGTTCCGCCGGAGGGCTCGGAGGAATGGGTCGAAGCTCTGAAACGGCATGATAAAGTGTTCGAATATAAAACCTATGACGATGAGCCGCACGGCTTTCTGCGCCGTGAGAATCTCTACGATGTTTATGAACGTATGGAACGATTTTTAGATTGGTATCTTCTCCCACGTTGATCATGGAGTTCATCCTACGCCGCGAAGAACCGAAGGATATTGAACAAGTGCATGCAATTTTGTGCAGCACTTTTCCCACCCAGGCAGAGAGTCGCCTGGTGTCTGCTTTGCGTACCAGCGGTAAAGCAGTCCTATCCCTGGTGGCCGTGAATGGTGATCAGGTGTTGGGGTATATCTTATTTAGTCCGGTCACCACTACCCCACCGAATACGGCGAAAGGAGTTGGTCTTGCGCCGGTGGCGGTTCGCACTGATGTACAAGCGAAGGGCATTGGCTCACGGCTCATCGAAGAAGGGTTGCAGCAATGCAAGTTCCATGGGTTTGATTACTGTGTCGTGCTTGGGGAACCAAAATATTATCAGCGCTTTGGATTTCAAAAGGCGAGTACTTACGGCATTCAGAATGAATACGGGGTGGAAGATGAGTTTATGTGGATACATTTTTCAGAAAGAAAAGTGTCCGGCATCGTCCACTATGCGTCGGAGTTTGCCGCGTTTTCTGTTTAAGGAAATTTCAGCCCAAAAACAAACGTGATTCTTTGACTATGCGCAAACTAAGTTTTCGAATGGAGTTGCTAATGACAGAATTTTTCCAATATGAGGACATGACCTGGGATGCGGTTGCCGAGCTGCCACGCGATACACCGCTCGTCCTGCCGCTCGGTTCCGGCTATGACCTCGATCAACTGGCGAGCCAATTAAGTAACGCCTCCCGAATCGGATTACTGCCACCGTTTCCCTTTGGCTGGCGCGGCAGTGGCTTGGAGGTCCCAGAGCCGTTCCTGCTGGCATACATCTCCAATCTTCTGGACAGCCTGCGCGATGATGGATTTTCACGCGTGTATTGTCTGGCACCGGCAGGATTGGATCCGCAATCTTTCTTTTTGCAGCAACTTTCGGCATCCTGTTTACGACTTCCGCAGACGACACATTTGGCGAGGGTTCAATCACCACCCGATTCGGAGCGCGGCAAAGTCATTTTGATTCCCATCGGTCACACGGAGCAACATGGCTATCATCTCCCCCTCTCGGTGGATACTATTATTATTGATTCCATAGCTCAAGGCACCTCTGCCAGAATGTCTACGCGAAGTTTCGCCTTGCCGGCCATGCCTTATGGGGTGAGCACTCACCGTAGCTCATTCGCGGCGACGATGAATGCAGGTGGTCGGGCATTCGAGGATTTTTGGGTGGCAGTCATCGACGTGCTTGTGGCACGTGGTTTTGACCGCTTCTACTTTATGAGTGGGCATGGCGGCAACTCGTCGTTCCTGGTGAATATCGTTAAATATGCGGGCGAACGTCACCGCCGGATTTTCTGCGCGACCGCCTGGCTGCATACCTCAGGTAAGATCGGCGCGGCAGCCTTGGAAAAATATCGCACCTCACCCATCGGCGGAATGGGGCACGCCGGCGAGCTGGAGACTTCTTATCTGCTGCATCTACGTCCCGACCTTTGCCATATGGCACGCGTCGTAGACGAGATTGATTTCGTTGCCACACCCGATTACTACATGGACTGGATTGAGAGCGGCTCTCTGATCGCCAATCCGCCATGGGACGACGATACCAAAACGGGCGCTTATGGAGCAGGCAGTCACGCTACCGCCGAGAAAGGCAGGCTCTGGCTGGAGGCTGCCATCGAGGAGAAAGCCGCTCATGTGGAAGAGATCCACTTACAGCATGAAATGCGCGAGAAGAGACGGAATGAAGGCTATGGATTGTGGGGAAAATATAAATAAATTATGATATTGCCCCGCCGCCCTTCTGCGGGGCAATGTCATTCATTTGGATTTCTGCTTCTCCCACAGCTTTCTATCGTTGGGATCATCGGCATCCAGTTGGCTTGGGTCGACTTCTTTCATCACGCGATGTCCATGGGATGTCCATAATTCGGTGGCGAGCTTGCGGGCATCACGTTTGTGTCCCTGCGAGGCGAAGTATTGGCAAATGCGCGTGACATCCCGCAGGAAGATGGTCCAGGCGGCGGGGTTGGATTCCGGCTGAACGACCTGGGGGAAATCAATCAAGGTGATGTCGCCGTCCCAGTACAGGATGTTGTAAGCAGACAGGTCCCCGTGAATCCGCTGGTTCGACAGGAGCAGGTCCACGTCCCGAATGACGCGTTCATAAAGAGGTTTCACCTCGTCGCGTTCAAGCGTCACCGTGTTGAGAGTGGGTGCAGCGGTATCTATATCTCCAATGTAATCCATAAGAATGGCGTTCTTCTCCATTGCATATGGTTTGGGAACATCCGCGCCCGCCTGCTGAAGAATCTCCAGGGTTTGGAATTCGTAGGCAATCCACGACTGGTGACGGAGCTCCTCACCATAGTTGGTGCGCTTCTCCATCGCGTGCAGATCGCCATCTTTGACGATGGCTTTGCCGTTTTCGTCGAGATCGACGCGGCCGGTTCGATATTGGCCGTCATTCTTGAGGTTGCGCAGCGCGCGTGGACGGTATACCTTGGCAGCCACCAGCGGTGCTTCGATGGCCGGGCCAGAGCGGCAAAGATACACGGACGCCTCCTTCCCACCCTTTAGGCGGCGCAGCACATCGGTAATCCACTTGTGCTCATAGAAGTCTCCAAGCGATTCGAGCAGCCACCACGACTCAAATCGCGCGGCTTGATACGTAAACTTGAAGCTGCGACTGGAGTCATCCTGCCCATCCAGGAATCCGGCATTGGCTTCGCGCACATATTTGAAATGACGCTCCGGGAATCGCTGGCGGCGCTTGTCTTTGTTTATGAAATTGTCAGTCTGTTCGTTATCATCCAGATCTTCAAACAGATCCATATAATCGTTTGTATTCATTTTTAACCACAGATTCAAAAAGTAAAGGATACAACTATGCGGTTAAAAGAAAAACCGCAGGACAAGACACGCCTGCGGCAGAAATTCAACCCGGAACAAACCGTGATTAGACTTCACCTTCAGGAGGCGCGCTCAAGACAAGTTTTGCGGATGCCAAGATCGATTTCATTTTTTCGTGCCTCCTTCCTAAGAGAATTTGATGTGTGGAGTGTATCATCCGAAATGGGAGGTGTCAAGAAGTTTATGAGTCACGCCTGTCGGATATTTGCATTCAGGTTATACCCTTTTTCACCGAACGGCTGCAATTTCTCCAACCAGATCATTTCCAGCAACGTCAGCTCGTCGCTGAGATTGAAATTCGGATCCTCCCGCACCTGCACGACCTCCAGGATCTCGAAAACAAAAGATTCGGCACCATAACGCTCCCAATCTTCTTGAAGGGCCTTATTTCTATGACTCCCAATTTTGAGCGTAAATTTGTGTCCATTCAATGCGCCGTCCAAGTTCAGGCTGCTTCCCAAGAGCACCTTACCATTTGCAGTATTTTTTACCTGAAAGACGCCGGCTGGCTTGGGGCGCTCCAGATATTCTCTATTCAATTCTTTTCTCGATTTCATCGTTCCCCTGCACGCGCTCTGATAAATTCCTCTCCTTTTGCCATCAATTCTTCATGATCTTCCGGCGCGGGCAGATTCTTGAGAAACTCGATCGTATACTCACTTAACTTCTTTTGCACGTGCGGCTGACCGGCACAGAGCCATTTTTCCATGCTCCAGCGCGTGAAGATCGGGTTGACGTAATATCCCGTTTTGTATT
>DATHUN010000349.1:0-3270 GCA_035462205.1 Anaerolineales bacterium | reverse complement strand
ATTATATGTTCCACGCCGCATTACCGGCAATAACGATAAAAAGCTCTCTCCAAAAACTGTTTACAACCTTTATATCAGTGTGGCTTCGTTTTTCACCTGGACAAGCCGGGAGTTTCAAATCGCCAATCCAGTCAAAGGTGTTCCGCGCCCACGTGTGTCGGAGGGCAGTTACGCTCAAAGCCGGTCTGTGACCGCCGTATTTCGCAGGATCACAGACCCGCGAAATCATAAAAATGCATGGGATGAATACATTAAGTCATTGTTCCCCAACCGTATGTAACAACGCCATATTTGTCGGGCCCAGCGTACCAAGAGGGAAACCACAGACCAGCACGACCTGATCACCCGGCCGAACGACATGAGACCGCCTCAGAGCCGCATCCACATGGTCAAGCATTTCTTCGAGCGAATTGGCAAATTGGATTTTCTGAGGCCGCACACCCCACATGAAAGTCAGCCGACGATACGTATCCTGACTCGATGTAAATGCCATAATCGGAACACGCGGCCGAATCTTGGACATCAGCCAGGCTGTTTTGCCCTGCGTGGTAAAACAGGCTACTGCAGTCACATTTTTGTCATTCGCAAGAACTTGCGTGGCACGCGCCATGGAAGCTGCGTCGCTTTCCTCAACCCCATTTACGCTTGGTTTAGCTCCCCATTCAAGAAAGTGGCTCTCGGCTTCGCGCACGATGCGATCCATCATCTGGACCGATTCAACAGGATATTTTCCCACCGCAGTTTCACCGGAAAGCATTACAGCATCTGTTCCATCAAAGACGGCGTTTGCAACATCGGAGGCTTCCGCGCGGGTTGGAAGTGGATTCATGATCATCGATTCGAGCATTTGCGTGGCTGTGATAACAAGCTTTGCACGCGCATTAGCAGTGCGGATGATATGTTTTTGAAAGACTGGTACCTGTTCAAGCGGAAGTTCTACCCCGAGATCGCCGCGTGCCACTATCACTCCATCCACGTTATCAAGGATTGCATCAAGGTTATCGAGCGCTTCGGGCTTTTCCAACTTTGCGATCAACAATGGGAGACGTTTCCCATTCGATAAACGCTCCATGGCAGTACGGGCTTTTTTAACTTCTTCTGCAGTGCGGACAAAGGAGATGGCAACGGCATCCTCATTCTGGGAAATTCCAAAGGCGAGGTCGGCTTCATCTTTTTCTGTGAAACCGGAAATCCGCAACGGCACTCCCGGAAGGTTGATTCCCTTATGTGAAGTTAAAGGTCCACCGACAATGACTTTGGCGGTTAGCGCGTTGCGCTCCTTATTCACAGAAACAATTTCAAGTGCGAGACGACCGTCATCCAACAGGAGCCGATCTGAGGTTCGAACGGAATCGAAAAGCTGGCGAAAACCCACAGGGATAGTTGTACCTCCTGCTTCGGGAGGTGGACTATCCGTGGCATGAAGGACTACGAGGGTACCTTCAGAAAGTTGAAGGGCCTTCGTCAATGCACCCACGCGAATCTTTGGTCCCTGCAAATCCTGTAATATGCCAACCGAGACGCCGAGTTTCTCTTCCAGTTTGCGGATCAGTTTAATTCTTTCCGCGTGCTGCTCATGTGTGCCGTGTGAGAAATTCATGCGCGCCACATTCATGCCCGAAAGAATCAGTTTCTCAAGCAACTCTTCGCTTTCGCTGGCTGGACCAATCGTTGCAACAATTTTTGCTTTGCGTATCATTTCATTCCTCAATAATATTATACGCTTCCTATTCTTGAACCTTCTGCTCTTGCAGCGACTTCGCGCTGGCTCGCGGAAGGAGGCAGAAC
Organism: Anaerolineales bacterium; assembly: GCA_035462205.1. Lineage (GTDB taxonomy): Bacteria > Chloroflexota > Anaerolineae > Anaerolineales > Villigracilaceae > Defluviilinea. The sequence goes on along the minus strand of DATHUN010000349.1, from coordinate 1,482 downwards.
TCGCAAAAGTGAAATAGCGATTTCGTGCTCCGTGAGTGGGGCAGAGATCGACTGAAGCGTCGAATCAATTATTGCTTTATCAATCATCAGCGACCGCTCAAAGCGGATGACGTAACGAGGGAGTATCAACAAATACATGTGCTATTTGGGGTGGCACCGCCCCGGTGGTTCGGCGGCGGAGAAAGTGTCACTCTCAGCATTCTTCATTTGGCAGGGATCTTAAGCCGAATGAAGATGTATAATGTGTTTTGCAGACCGACGGTGATCGTGCCCGACGGAAAAGGCTGCACACTGCAATACTCCGCCCCAAGAATTCACCACAGCAAAACCTGATCGGCTGGCAAGCTGCCTCACAGTTAGAGCTGATGCCTAAAGCCCTGCCCTCGCTTCGTGTGGCTCTCAAGACTGCCCGCAGTTAGATGCCCGGATGCCGAACACTATCTGCGTGCTTGAAGCTCCTTCTGCAACCCAAAACTTAGAAAGAAGTTCAGCATCACAAGAATAGCGATCAATGGCTTGGGCAGTAAGTATGGGGAGCTTGGGCTTTCTGGCAGGGCTTCTAGCCACTCTCGGGATCGCTCAAATACCTCACAGTGGAGGAGAAGATGCTTCACTAGTGACCACGATCCTTGCTATTCTTGGTTCAGTTGCGGCGGGATCCTGATTGGATAGGGGTTTCGCAGCGATGATAGTTACTTCTACCAGGACAGCCTCCAGCATGGATATGTCGCCGTGCGCGATCGCCGACAACTCTCACGCTTCAAAGGCGTGGCAGTTCATGAAGGAGATTGTTATGGCGGAGAAGGCCGGCGAAGTTCACGCCTAATTAAGAGTTCTAGCTGACCCATTAAAGAGCCATGGGGATCAAAGTGGGTAGGAAAGGAAAAGATATGACACCTTCTGTTCATGGCATCCATCACGTGACTTGCATTGCCGGTGACGCCCAGGAGAATCTGGATTTCTATGTTGCGTTCTTGGGGATGCGTCTTGTAAAGAAAAGCGTGAATCAGGATGATCCCGGTACCTATCACTTGTTCTACGCCGATCGCGTCGGCAATCCTGGCACCGACTTCACCTTCTTTCCCTGGCCGCAGATGGAGCCTGGTCAGTTGGGCATTGGCATGACCGTGGAAGTTTCCTTTGCAATCCCGCCGGGGAGTCTGGCATATTGGCAGGACAGACTTACACGATACGGTGTGGAGCATAGCGCTCCCGAAATTCGCTTTGGGGAAACAACCTTGAAGTTCAAAGATGTACACGGCCTGCAGCTTGCTCTTGTGGAAACGAGCGACGAGCGGCAATTTGTGCCGTGGGAGAACAGCCCGGTCTCGCCAGAGCACCAGTTGCGAGGCATGCATTCTGTAAGACTCTGGGAGCGGACGCTTGACCATACAGAGAAAATACTTACCCAACGGATGGGCTTTGTCTTGCTGGGAGTGGAAGATGGCTGGCACCGCTATGGCGTCGAAGGAGGTGGTTCTG
>DATHUN010000348.1:0-8059 GCA_035462205.1 Anaerolineales bacterium | reverse complement strand
AAAGCGAAGAAGAAGAGAATCTGATCGGCTTTGTGAGGGAATAAATCATGTCCGATGAGTTTGACCGCCGCCGCATCCTCGTGGTGGATGACGAAGAGCGTATGGTGCGCTTTATCCGTATGAACCTGGAGCATGATGGCTTTCAGGTGTCGGAAGCATTTAATGGCAAGCAAGCAATTCAAAAACTACGCGATATCAACCCAGATTTGATCCTGCTGGACGTGATGATGCCGGATATAGACGGTTTCGAGGTCCTGGAGACCATCCGCGAGGCAAGCAACGTGCCGGTCATTATGCTGACTGCCAAAGGCGAGGAAGATGACCGCGTGCGGGGACTCGAGCTCGGCGCAGATGACTACATTACCAAGCCATTCAGCCCGCGCGAGATGGTCAGCCGGGTCAAGGCCGTCATTCGCCGAACCGAGGGCGCCAGCGGCTCGATGCACGACATTATTGAAGTGGATGATCGCCTCAAGATCGATTTTGACCGCCGGGAGGTCTGGCTGGAGGGCAAGCTCGTCAAGCTGCGACCGACGGAGTATCGCTTGCTTTATCATCTCGTCCAGAATGCAGGCTGGGTGGTAACCCATGACCAGCTGCTGGTCAAAGTTTGGGGCTATGAGTATCGCGATGAGCCTCATTACGTGCGCTTGTATATCAACTATCTGCGCCAGAAGCTCGAGAAAGATCCGGCTAATCCCAAATATATCCTGACCGAGCGTGGGGTTGGGTACCGGTTTGTTGACTACAAACGCCAAAAAGTTTAAAAATCGCCTAAGAATTTTCATACGAAATTTTTATGCAGAGCTTGCGTTTTTTTTACGTGAGCTTTTTATATTAAGGGTGAAATCTCAATCATATTAAGTTAAGGAGGTAGCTATGTCTAACTTAATCCGTTGGGAACCTGCCCGCGAGATGATGACCCTGCGTGAGGCGATGGACCGCCTGTTCGATGATTCGTTCACACGCCCGCTTTCTGGACGAGACGGCTGGACCATGTCGACCCCTGCGATCGATATGTATCAGACCGAAAATGATGTGATCGTGAAAGCTTCCGTCCCCGGTATCAAGGCCGACGAGGTACAGATCAACATCACCGGCGATGTGCTCACGCTCAAGGGCGAAGTCAAGCAGGAAGAAGAACGCAACGACAAGGCCTGGCACATCCGCGAGCATCGCTTTGGTTCGTTCGAACGTTCGGTCGCTTTGCCAACCGCCGTCAAGACCGATAAGGCGGAAGCCGTGTTCGAAAATGGCGTCCTGACCATCACTCTTCCCAAAGCAGATGAAGTGAAACCCAAGACGATCAACATCAAAGCCAAATAATCGCTGTGAAAGTGACAGTCACCATTATGGTGACTGTCACTTTTTAACGCAAACAACCACCGGTGGTGCAGGAATCGGGGTATCCATCCACAAGAATCCAAATTTTGTGAAAATTGATGTATTTAGGGTAAAATCTACTCTATGCCTAAGCAACCTGCCAAACAAAGGATTATCCTTGTAGATGACCATGAGGTCGTTCGACTGGGTCTGAAATCTTTACTGGAACGACATCCCCAGTTCGACGTGATCGCAGAAGCCGGTTCGGCGCGCGAGGCGATTGAGAAGACAGAAATGTTCAAGCCCGATGTCGTGGTGATGGATATTCGGCTGCCAGGCACTTCAGGGATCGAAGCGTGTGAGCAGATCGTCACCAAACACCCGAATGTCAAAGTCATCATGCTCACATCCTATGTCGAGGATGAGATGTTGTTCTCCGCGATTCGCGCCGGTGCTTCAGGATATATCCTCAAACAAATCGGCAGCGATGATCTCGTCAAGGCACTCGAAGCTGTGTCGCGGGGAGAGGCACTCCTGGACCCGGCGGTGACCCAGCGCGTCTTTCAGGAAGTGCGCCGCGCCGTAAAGGAAGAGGAAGCGTCGGCGTTCCAGCATTTGAGCCAGCAGGAAAAGCACGTACTGCTGCTTGTTTCGGAAGGCAAGACGAACCGCGAGATTGCCAAGCAGTTATTCCTGGGCGAAGGGACAGTTCGCAACTACGTTTCGAGTATCCTCTCGAAGCTGGGTGTAAACAACCGTGCTGAAGCCGCTGCCTATGCAGTAGAACATAACCTGCGCGAATACATTACGACGTAGTTTCAGTGAATGTATAATGACGGAGTCACATTTGTGGCTCCGTTTTTTTATTCAGGAGGAAAGGTGCTACTTTCTGAAGAAATCAAAGATGGGGTTATCCTGATGCGCCCATTCCATTTGCGAGATGCAGAGGAAACGTATGCTGCCGTACATGAATCCCTGACCGACCTCAAGCCTTGGATGAGCTGGGCACACGACCGCTATTCCCTCTCGGATGCGAAGGAATTTATCCGTGTTACCCGCGCCCGCTGGGAGGAGGGTACGTTATTTGCCTTCGTCATTACCGATGCGAAAAGCGGATCCGTCCTTGGTGGGTGCAGCTTAAGTCATATCCATCCGGTATATCATCTCTGTAATCTTGGTTACTGGGTGAGAACTAGTCGTCGCGGCGAAGGAATTGCCGTGCGCGCCACGAAGCTGGCAGCTCGTTACGCCTTCGAGAAAATCGGCTTAATCCGAGTGGAAATTGTGATGGCGGTGAATAATAAGCCGAGCCAACGCGTGGCTGAAAAAGCGGGTGCGCATTATGAAGGAATCCTGCACAACCGCATGGTCGTCGGGCGGGAAATTTATGACGCCCATATGTATTCCCTGATCCCGCAGGATTTTGGATTGACGATACACTTGTAATCTCACTCACCGTCACACCCTAATTGTTTGCAGATGCGCGTATCCATGAAATTCAAAAAGTATCTGATCTGGTGTTCTTATGTCGCCTTTTTATTTATTTATTTTCATCTTTTCAGGCATACTTTAATTGACGATGCTTTTATCACCCTGCAATATGTGAAGACTCTCCTCACCAGCGGAACTTGGGGATTTTTTCCGGGCTATACCGCGAATTCCGCAACATCTCCCCTAAACGTATTCTTGCTGAGCGTGATCGGCCTCGTTATGGGTCCCACCATCGAAGCCGTGATGGTCTTGAGCACGCTGTGCTTCCTTCTGATTGCAGTATGTCTTACCAATGTTTCCCGGCAACTCACCGGAACGGTCACCTTTGGCTGGTTGGCTGCATGCGCTTTATTGTTTAATCCATTGCTGATCTCCACCCTCGGGTTGGAAAGTATCCTCTTCCTGACACTCTTCGTAATTTCAATTTATGGCTATCAAACGCAAAAATGGGACTTGCTCGCGCTCACGCTTGGCCTGTTGACGTTGACTAGGGCTGACGGCGTTCTGTTCTCGCTGGTGTTCCTCGTTTTCCTTCCCACAGCAAAAATTAAGCTCCGCTTCATTTTGCTCTTTTGGTTGTGCATATTGCCTTGGTATGTTTTTTCCTGGATTCACCTGGGATCCTTGATCCCAGATACATTCTTTATCAAAACCAATCAGGGTACTTGGCAAACGTGGGATTACTTTAATGGCATCACTTCCCTTTATTACCGCGTCTATCCGGAAGAAACAATCCTCTCTTTTATATTTTTACCCCTGGTTCTACTGCTTCTTAATAGAAAAACGCAAAGCATGACAATTCTGTCAATCACCGGATTGGCAGGACTGCTTCACTTTATTGGCTATTCCCTGTTACGGGTTCCCCCTTTTCATTGGTATTACGTCCCGCAAGTCACTGTAATTATTTTGCTGGGAAGTTTTGGACTTGGCGCTCTCTATCGGAAGGCAAATCTAGCTTGGCGGCGAAGATTCCTCATCCCGATGACAGTCATCTGTTTTTTAATTCCTATGCTGGGAATGACTCATATCCTTGCCAGGGATCATTTTGCAGCGCGCGAAATGCCGATTCATTCGAATTGGGCTACCTACGAACAATATAAAGCCATCGGACTATGGCTTAAACAGGAACATACTAGAGAGCCAATTCGGCTGGTTGCCAGCGAGATTGGAACACTGTCCTATTATTGTGATTGTTATTTACTCGATCGTTTTAGTGATCGGAGCTGGTTGAAAGACTACATCAGCAAGATCGAATCCAAATCAGGAATCATGCCGTTTCTTTACCAGCTAAACTTTACTTTTTATTCTGCACCCACGTTTCCGCCTGAAAAATACATTCTGCAGGCGTACAGCAGCCAATTACCGAGTAATGTCGGGATTCTAAAAAAATGGGACATCTCCACAAAATGGATTAATCACGCATTTATCGTATTTGGTAACCAGTGAAATATTCGGTACACCAAAAAGTTGTTTGCGGGCCAGTTTTTGCTTCGCGCTTTAGCTCCACGCATTTTTGCAACTCCATCGTGCAGTGCTCTTTGGATTTATGGAACTTTGGATTGATGAAGAGCAACTAATAGTTGTGCCCGCTTTGTTTATATAGTACCTTTGTGTAATTGAAAGTTGGGCCTTGAATCTATACAATGTGGCTTACATTTATCGGTATTTTATTGGTAGGAGAGAGATATGGACGGGAACTTGCATACCATGTAGGTTCCCGTCCACATTTTAAAAATAAAAAGCTGACGCTCAGTCAGCTTTTTGATTCATGATCTGGGTTAGTGCATTCTTGAATACCTCATAGGGTTGGGCGCCGACCACCGCATAGCGGTCGTTGATCACATAGGTTGGCACTCCGGTGACGCCGACCTGCTGCGCCCAGCGGACCTGTTCTTCTACCAGATCTGTGTACTGATTGCTCTCTACAAGCTGCTGCATCTCATCGGCATTTAAGCCAACTTCCTGGGCTGTCGAGCGCAGCACTTCCCATGAGCTGGGATCCTGCCCCTCGGCATAGACTTTGCGGAAAAGCGCCTTATGAAATTCGTTGGCTTTGCCCTGCTCGCGCGCATACTCCGTTGCTTCATGGGCGAGGCGCGTGCTATAAATACGTTTTGTAGATTGGAAATCCATGTCATAGGATTTGGCGATGGATGCCAGCCGTTCCTCCGAACCATTGGCTCGTGCCCGTTTCACATACTCTGGTAAGTCTTTTCCTTCGGGCGGAACATCCCAATACAAGTAAAACGGACGCCATTCCAAGTCGATGTTGTATTCCTGTTTTAGTTTCTCGACCACACCCTGGCCGACATAACACCATGGTCATATGTAGTCGGAAAAAACAGTTAGTTTAAAATTCATTTGATTTCCTTTTGGATAAAATACGCAGCAGAGTGACACTTGATATCATTCAAATCTTACACAAGGAGCACAAGATGGCAGAGGACTTAAGCATCAATGCCGACCGAATGCTTGCTGCGTTTAACGAACTGGCGTCGATCGGTGCGACGGCGGAGGGCGGTGTGCATCGTCCTACGTTCAGCCAGGCACACTTGGCGGCGCGCAAATGGTTTCGTACAGAAATAGAACAATCAGGGCTCGAATTCCATATGGATGGCGCGGGCAACCATTCGGCAGTGCTAGCGTGCGAACGTTCCGAGGCGCCAACATTATTGCTTGGCTCTCATCTCGACTCTGTGCCCAATGGCGGCCGCTTCGATGGGGCGCTGGGTGTGATCGCCGCGTTGGAGGTGCTGAGAACGATCCAGGACAGCGGGATCGATCTCCAGGTCCATTTGGAAGCGATTGACTTTACCGACGAAGAAGGCACGCTCGTCGGACTGCTGGGGAGCGCGGCGCTGGCAGGTCATCTTCCTCCTGAGCTTTTGCAGAACCCGCGCGGTGGACGGGAAAATCTGGTAGAAGGGATGCAACGCGCAGGCGTATCGGATGAAAGCGTGCTGAGTGCGATGCGTCCGAAGGAATCCATTGCGGGATATTTAGAGCTTCATATCGAGCAAGGCAAGCGATTGGAACGCGCCGGGATCGATATTGGCGTGGTTTCTGCCATTGTTGGCATTTGCTCGTATCAGCTGTCATTTATCGGCCGCGCCGATCACGCCGGGACAACCAGCATGCAAGATCGCTTGGATGCCTCGCTCGGTGCCAGCGCGTTCACGCTTAGGGCGCGTGAGTTGGTGATGAGGAATTTCCCAGACTGCGTCGTAAACATCGGGGACATGAAGTTCACACCGGGCGCATTCAATATTGTTCCGGCTCAGGTCGATGTGTTGCTGGAGTTCCGTTCGGCAGAGGATCCTGAATTTGATAGATTAGATTCTGCTTTGCTCGCCCTCGCCCATCAAGAAGCAAACCGCTTTGGCCTGGACCTCGAAGCCGACTTTCGTGGGAAACATAATCCCACGCCGATGAGTGATTCGGTGCAACATGCGTTTGTTGATTCCTGCAATGCACTTCATTTGACTCATACCTCCCTGGTTTCCGGCGCTGGTCACGATGGACAATCGTTTGCAGGCATTTGCCCGATGGGGATGATTTTCGTGCCCTCTGTGAATGGTACCAGTCACTCACCACACGAGTTCACGAAATGGGAGGATTGTGTGAACGGAGCGAATGTTTTATTACACACTGCCTTGCGTTTAACGAAGTAGAGGCGACCTCCTCGGTCGCCTCTACTTTACGCGTTTGGTCGCAAGGACAGCATCACGCCATTCTCCGAGGGGTCGTGGACCAGGAGTCCGTCCTCCGTGTGGTTGGACGGGATGCCGGCTGCATCGATCCGCTCAATGATCTGATCGAGTGCTTCCTGGTTGGGAAGTTCGACCGTCATATAGCGTAGTCCGGCAGCATCCGCCGGAGGCGGGGGAGCGCCCTCGCCCTGCCAGGTATTCAGTCCCACGTGGTGGTGATAGCCACCCGCCGAGACAAATCCCATGCGGAAGGCTTTTGCCACGCCCATCACGTCGAAGCCGATAACGCCGTGGTAGAAATCCAGCGCTTCCTCGATATTGCGGACATGCAAATGAACGTGTCCAACACGCGTCTCGGGTGGAATCGATTGGTCCAACGAGTCGTTTTCGTCGAGGTGCTTGAACAGCGCCTGTACATCAAGGGGTTCACGTCCACTGCTCAACGAGCCATCGGCGCGGCGGGTGATGTACTCTCCGTTCGCCAGCGACCAGGTTCCATCTTCCGGTGACTCGGCATACAGCTCAATACCATTGCCTTCCGGATCGTCCAGGTAGGTTGTCTTCGTCATGATGTGATCGGTGGGATAATTTTCGTATTGCAGCGCATACAAACGTGCGATGGCGCGGGCAAGCTCCTTGCGGTTCGGGAAGAGTATCGCGAAGTGATACAACCCGGTCACGCCACGATATCGTTTGAGATCGGGTTCTTCGGTTAATCGAAGCAGATCTGCTCCGCCAGTCGTTAAATCCCCGTAGGGGGCACCCAAGCCCGCCCTATTGCCTTCGCGCCAGTGGAGCTTGAATCCCAGCACCTGGGTGTAAAAGGCAACCTGATTATCGAGGTTTGCAACAGTCAGGGAGACATGTCCCATGCGCGTGGCGGGATCGATGGAAAAGTTTGTTTTCAATGTTTGATTTTGGGTGTTCATTTCATTCCTTATTTACAAACAAACCTTGCGAAGGCATTTCTCGAAAGAAGCCTTCGCAAGATTATGACAATGTCTCATCAATTTTGCTTACCGAATGGACTATAGCAAGCCTTGGAGATTACACACTTTTACAAGGAAATTGCTTCGTCGCTGCCTAACGTCTCTCAGCAAGCAAAGACATACACTAACCTAAGACCTTGATCGCGCTGCCCCAATTGGTACCCAGCGTACCCTGCGTGACAATGTGGAGAAGCTGCATCGCTTCGATTTGGCGGGCGCGGCGCAACGGACCAGCGTCAATCGGGCGCATACCTGCATCTTTGACGAGTTGAGCGACTTTGTTCTTGGCGTCTGCATCATCGCCGGCGATCCACACGTCAAGCGGCTTGCCTTCCACTTGTCCGGCGCGAAGCGTGCCGGCATAGGTTGTGTTGAACGCCTTAACCACTTTTGCATTCGGAACTGCTTGCGCTACCTCCTCAGCAGAAGACGAGCCGGGCGCCGTGGCGAGATCATCGTAGGTAGGTTTGAGCGGGTTGGCAATATCGACAACGACCTTACCGTCGAGTTTATTTCCTAGTTGCCTGGCAACTTCTTTGTTCGTGC
>DATHUN010000347.1:0-2526 GCA_035462205.1 Anaerolineales bacterium | reverse complement strand
GCTTTGACGAAAACTTCTTTATGTATTTCGAAGAAGTCGATCTTTGTTATCGTTTGTTTTCACAAGGCAAGCAAATCCATTTCGTACCTGCAGCAGAGATCATCCATGTGGGCGGAGGCAGTACAAACCAAACGCGAGCCTCGTCTCATATTCAGTTCTTTGCCAGCCTTGCCCAGTTTTATCGCAAGCACTATTCCGGGCTCATGTTGACAGAGATGGTGTTCAGCGTCAAAGCAGTAGCCCTATTGAAAATGGCCCGTGACTTCTTATTGCTGTGGATCACACGCGATGCAACGAAGCAATCCACCCTGAATACGAACCTGGAGATCCATCGAAATCTGTTTTTTGGAAGCTGGCATCGCTACGCAATCGTAGACACGGCTGTTCACGCCTAACAGGGAAAACGATGCGATTACTTATCCTATTACCGCTCGCTCCCAGACAGGATGCTACCAATGGAGGCGCCCGTGTCCTTACGCAATTCTTAATGGAAATTACGGTACGACATCGTGTTGCTATCCTCTATTTTAGAGAAGCGGATGAACCTGGTGCTGATCTGTTCTTTCATGAACGCTGTGAACGGGTCGAAGAGATTGTGCGTCCGGCGAGCAGGAAATCTCTGCTAGCGCGCGTAACAAGATATTTTCGGATGATCCTCTCGTTGTTCTTACTTCGACCGGTATGGGTGAGTGACTGGGCCAGCTTAGAATTTGCGAAACGGGCCCGCCTGCTTGCCCAGACATTTCAGCCCGAGGTTATTCAGTCTGAGCTCCATGTGATGGGACAATATCTTTCTGCGCTTAGGGACGTTAATGCCCGACGGGTGTTGGTGGAATATGAATCGAGTGCCCGGGCCGCCCTTTATCTGCAAAATCTGCCGTGGGCCCTGCGCGATCTAGTGGAGGCGATTGAAAAAATCTCTTGGCAACGATATGAAAGGAACATATATCGGCAGGTGGATGCGATCGTTGCTTTCACGCCAGCAGACCAGAAGGCGATTTCACAAACGGCAGGGCGAACACCGATTTATATCATTTCGCCTGGAACACGCATCCCTGAATATCCGCTCGATCCGCTTGGCAGTTCGCCACCGAATCTGCTTTTCACAGGAAGTTTTTACCATCCCCCGAATGCAGATGCTGCGAGACGGCTGATAGACTCGATTTTCCCCTCGGTACGGCGGCGGCTCCCTAATACAAGATTGTTTGTTGTCGGTGAGAATCCACCTGCGAGTTTAGATCAATCGAATCGTGAAAATATCATTATCACAGGCCGCGTCCCGGATATCACCCCGTACCTGGACCAGGCTGCCCTGGTGGTTGCGCCCCTGCGCTTGGGTGGCGGGATGAGGATTAAGGTACTTGAATCGCTCGTGGCAGGCAAAGCTGTCGTAACAACTTCTCTTGCTGCAGAGGGTTTGGATATTCAGGATGGAGAACAACTCGCTCTTGCCGAAACCGATGATGAATTCGTGAGCCGCATCGTGGAGTTACTACAGAATCCTGAAAAGCGTATTGCAATCGCTCAGCGTGCGCGAGCTTGGGCATGTGAGAATATTGCCTGGCCACAATCTGTCGCCAAATACGAAACACTTTATCAGGGATTGCTTACGTCACAGGCACCCTCCGGATAGAAAATGTCGACGCATCCCTTGTCAGATTTATATAGAAATCAGTTCCTGAACCGGCCCCGGCAAAATGAGCAGATGAACAGGAATACCTCGTTACCATTATGAGAAAAGCAGTTAATATTACTGTTGCAATCCCCACGCTAAATCGGCCTGCTAAATTAACACGCTGTCTGGAATCTCTATTCCAGGGTGCCGTCTGGCCAGCAGAAGTGCTGATTATCAATCAGGGAGAACATCACGTTGTAGAGGCAGTGATTAAACGCATCCGATCCCAATATTCCATTCCTATCATCCATGGCTCCCAATCCCCCAAGGGGCTTTCCGCGGCGCGCAACTTTGCCGCCAGCCAGGCAAAGTGTCCGGTCATCGCGTTCACAGATGATGACTGCGTGCCAGCTTCCAACTGGCTTGCGCACATCGACCGGCTCATGGCAGACTTCCCCACCGTGGATGGAGTGACAGGAAGTATCTTGCCGCTCGAGCAGGACTCTTCCGGGCATTTCCCCATATCGATCCGTACTAGACAGAAAAGTAAGACCTTTCGGGAACCAACGTTACCCTGGCACGTGGGAAGTGGAGGCAATTTCGCCATAAAACGGGATTGGCTTCTCCGGATCGGAGGCTATGATGAAAGGCTTGGGGTAGGCTCACCCGGTCAAGCCGCCGAAGATACGGATCTCTTTCATCGTCTGCTTCAAGCGGGGGCAGTCATCCAATATGAGCCCCAGGTGGTGATTTATCACGAGCGGCAGGATTCCACCCGCCTGATGCAAAGTTTCTGGACGTATAGTTATGGGATTGGAGCTTTCAGCGCCAAACATCTGAGAAAAGGTGACTTATACGTTGTATACATTTTGAGCGTGTGGTTGTTCTGGCTAATTTGGCGGACCGGAGGC
>DATHUN010000346.1:0-3046 GCA_035462205.1 Anaerolineales bacterium | reverse complement strand
CAGTGTTGTTCGGTCAACATTCTCTAATAGATACGTCTGGATCAAGGATTCAAAATAGCGTGGGTCGGCAAGCAGTCGCTGTTTGATATAGTTGAGTGGTTCTTCAAATGCCAGCAGCTTGAACGGATCTTCATCGTGCATCCAAGTTGTCAGCACGCGCATCATCAGCGCAATCCCAACCGGGAACGAACCGGTGTTATTTTCACGCAAATGGAATTCCAGGGTATTCATGGACGACGCGATCATATCGCGATCGATCCCATCACGGACAAGCGATTGGAGGGTCTCAAACATAAGTTTTTCAATTTTCTTGGCGTGGCGTTTGCGCGTGCCTTTCAACCCCGCCGAAAAAACAAATTGACGCAAATGCGATGCCATGCCTGCCCCGGCAAGGTCCTCGCCGAGCCCCGAATCCATTAAGGCTTTCCGGAGCGGCGAAGCCGGTGTACCGATCAATATATGACCGAGAATGCGCAAGCTAAAGTTGAGAACCGGGTCGGACGAGTCGGGCAATTTCCAGTTGATGACGAGATAGTTTTTCTTTTCGATGTCCGAGTCGCTGCCCGCGTCGTAGAAATATTCGACCTTCTTCGGTCGCTTGAGCGGTTTTGCCAGCGGTACAACAGATTTTACTTTTTTCTTCTTGTACGGCTTGAGATACTTCTCCATCAGTTTTAGACGCGTATCCGGATCATCATTCCCGTAAAAGAAAATAAATGCATTGGAGGGGTGATAGTAGGTCTCCCAGAACTTCCGGAAGTTTTCATAGGTAAGGTCAGGAATGTCACGCGGATCACCGCCCGCGACGACGCCATAGACGTGTTTCGGAAAGAGCGATTCAAAAATGCGAATCCCCAACACTTGTTCCGGAGAGGAGTAAGCGCCTTTCATCTCATTAAAGACCACGCCTTTATAGGTAAGCGGCTCGTTTGCGTCATTGATTTCGTAATGCCAGCCTTCCTGCATGAACGTGTGCTCGCTCAGCAATGGGTTCAAAACCGCATCCATGTATACGTCGATTAAGTTGTAGAAGTCCTGAACATTCTGGCTGGCGATGGGATAGCAGGTTTTATCCGGCGATGTGAATGCGTTGACGAAGGTTGCCAGCGAGCCTTTGAGCAACTCCACGAACGGTTCTTTCACCGGGTATTTTTCGGAACCCGCCAGTACACTGTGTTCGAGAATATGCGGCACGCCGGTGGAGTCTTTGGGTGTCGTGCGGAAATTGATGCTGAATACTTTATTATCGTCATCATTGAGTATCGAGAGCAGGCGTGCTCTCGTGCGCTTATGGACATATAACTTTGCTACCGAATTTAATTCCGGAATCGTTTCTTCTCTTACCAGATCAAAAGCTTTAGACATAGGTCTCCGTTTTAAGTCCCTTCGTCCCTAAGGGAGAAGGTTAGATAGTTTTGACCTCACCCGACCCTCTCCCTCGAAGGGAGAGGAATCGTTGAGCGTAGTCTCTCGCGCAACTCATCGATCACGATCTTTTTTCCATTCTCGTCTTTATAGAACCAGACATCCCAGCCGTTCGCAGGGGCATTCTCCATCAGTGACTTGGCGACGGCGTGAATCGAGCCGGTCAACTCGCCGCAGCGCAGATGCCCGTTGGAAAGGATTTTCGCCCGGATGCCTTTCCTTGCAAAATAAAGGGTTTGCCCCGGATGCAGCAATCCGTTTTCGAGCAGCGCTCCAAACGGGACCCGCGCCTGCTTCCGTTTTTCCACGTGCAGCGCCTCTTCGTCGGCGCGCTGCACGGCGTCGATGCGTTTCTGGGCGACCTTGATATAGCGCTTGTCACGCTCGATACCGATCCAGTTGCGTCCCAGCTGCTTTGCCACTGCGCCGGTTGTCCCACTCCCAAAAAATGGATCCACGACCACATCCCCAGGGTTGGAGGATGCCAGGATGATTCGATACAACAGTGCTTCTGGCTTTTGCGTGGAATGAGCTTTGATCCCGTTGCTCTTGAGACGCTGCTTGCCGGTTGCCAGCGGCAGATTCCAGTCGGAACGCACTTGCAAGTCATCGTTGAGGGCCTTCATGGATTTGTGGTTGAACGTGTATTTCGCGCCCTGCTTTTTCTGGGCCCAGATCATGGTCTCATGAGCGTTGGTAAAGCGCACGCCTCTGAAGTTGGGCATGGGATTATTCTTGATCCAGATGACATCGTTCAGAATCCAGAAGCCGAGGTTCTGCATGATTGAGCCGACCCGGAAAATATTGTGATAGGAGCCAATCACCCAGATCGTGCCTGTTTCCTTCAATACTTGCCGACTTGCGGATAGCCAATCACATGTGAACTGGTCGTACTCTTTGAAATCACTGAATTTATCCCAGCCATCGTTGACAGCATCCACCTTGGTCATATTCGGACGATATAACTCCTTGTGCAGCTGCAGGTTGTAGGGTGGATCGGCAAAGATCAAATCCACCGAGTTCTCCGGCATAGATTTGAGAATCTCAATGCAATCGCCGTGCAGGATTTGGTTTAAGGGTAAATCAGCCATCTTAGGGTGTCAGGGAACTTTCTATTTCTAATCCGTTCTTGGCGTCAATGATAATCGCATAATGATGATAGGGGGCAGGTTCTGCTGGCGGCGTAAGCCCGGGGGCTTCCATTTCATTTAACCAAAGCCCGTCCATGGTGACGAACCAAACGATCATATTCGGGTCATAGCCGGAAGCGGGTTGGTTGTCCCTGCTGATCTTTTTCACAGCCTCAAGCAGAGTCATTTGCTCGGCTCGAATGTTGGAAGGTTCTTTTTGCGCTCTGCTAATCTCAGGCTGCGATGTGGAAGCGACTTCTGCCGCGGCGTCAATCGCTTCCTGCTTGCTGATGTAGGACTTCAGGTTTTGTGTAGCTGATGCACAACTGGTCAATAAAATGACTGCCAAAGCCTGAAAAAGAACTTGCCTAGAGATCATCTTGCATTCCATCGGGTTACTTCTTCAGTACTTCGGAATGAATATAAAACCATTTTGAACGGCGTACATGCCAGGAGTCCGGAATGTTGATCGCGCCTTTGGCATACAAATA
>DATHUN010000345.1:0-1804 GCA_035462205.1 Anaerolineales bacterium | reverse complement strand
AGTAAAAAGCTTCATCTACATCTAGATGCCGATACGTCCAGCAAAGCACTCCATTCCGCTCTGCTCGCACGAGGTCATGACGTAACCCGCACTCCCCCGGAATGGATGCCGCTGGATGCCAGTGATGAACAGCAATTGCTTGGCGCGACGGCCCAGGGTCGCGCCATTTTTACATATAACATCCGCGATTTTATTGTCCTGGGGAAACGTTATCCGCGTCACAGCGGGATTATTCTTGCCTTCCAAAAAAGGACGAAGTTGAATGAGATGATTGATACTTTGGATCGGGTCTTGCGAGAGACCGATGCCGATGATTGGATTGGTCAGACACGTTGGCTCAACGACTGGAAACCATAGAAGCGTGTGAAGCTAGGCTGGATAGTTTATAAGGGCAGCAAAGAAGGTCACCCGCCGAGGTTTAACCGCAGATTTCCTTTTTATTGCCTCGCACAAACGATAGGTGCAGTTAACTAAACCCATGCCAAGCCTGGCGTGGTTTTTTGCTAATTCCTGTAATCGATTCTCTCGAGGGATTTGCATGCCAGTTGAGTTTATAATGAACCTAAGAATTTCACCGGGTTGAGGGATGATCGTTTATGGATGATGTGCAAAAGTTTGTGACGCCGATGGTCGAAAATGTGGAACGGGTGATCGTCGGCAAGCGGGCGGTGATCGAGTACATTCTGGTCGCGCTGCTGTGCGAGGGGCACGTGCTGCTCGAAGATGTGCCCGGATCCGGTAAGACGATGCTGGCGCGCGCGATCGCCACGAGCCTGGGGATCCAGTTCAAGCGTATCCAGTGCACGCCCGACCTGCTGCCGAATGATATCACCGGGGTATCGGTGTTCAACCAGAAGAACAGCGAGTTCGAATTTCGCCCGGGTCCGATCTTTGTCAATATTCTGCTTGCCGACGAGATCAACCGCGCCACGCC
This sequence comes from Anaerolineales bacterium, assembly GCA_035462205.1. Lineage (GTDB taxonomy): Bacteria > Chloroflexota > Anaerolineae > Anaerolineales > Villigracilaceae > Defluviilinea. The sequence continues at coordinate 870 of DATHUN010000345.1, read as the reverse complement.
GCGCACGCAAGCCGCCCTGCTCGAAGCGATGCAGGAGCAGCAGGTGACGGTGGACGGCGTGACGCATGACCTGCCGCGTCCGTTCCTGGTGCTGGCAACGCAGAATCCGATCGAGTATGAAGGCACGTTTCCGCTGCCGGAGGCACAGCTGGACCGCTTCCTGATGCGGCTTTCGATGGGCTATCCCTCACGTGTGGACGAGCGCCAGATCCTGACCAATCTGTGGCGCGAGCATCCCATCAACGGGCTTGGCAGGGTGGTGGATGGGCATGATATGCTCTCGCTGCAGAAAACGATCTGGGACGTCAACGTGGATGCAACGCTGCAGGAATATATTGTCGCTCTCTCAGAAGCCACGCGCGCGCACCCTGACCTGCTGCTGGGGGTCAGCCCGCGCGGCACGCTGGCTTTGCTGAAAGCGGCACAGGCTCTGGCGGCGATCCGTGGGCGGGATTATGTAATTCCTGAGGACATCAAGACCCTGGTCCCGTTGACGCTTGCTCACCGGCTGATCCTCAAGCCGGAAGCCGAGCTGCGCGGGCGCACCGCACTCACGATTCTGGAAGACATATTGGAAAAGACACCGCTGGATTTAGGTTCGTTAAATAGTTAGGGACTGTCTTCGTATCAGGAGTATGTCATTCTCCCGAAGGGCCATGTGAGCGACTGAAATGAGTGCAGAATCATAGTGATTCTTCGGTCGCTAAAAGCGCTCCCTCAGAATGACATAGAAATGAAAATTTAAAGAGTAGTAATGTCCGGTACGTTTCTACCTTTGTTGTTTATCCTTCTGTTGATCGCTTCGTTCATGCGCGGCGATTTTGCGCTGACGTTGATCTACCTGGTGGTGGGCGCGCTGGCAGCCGGGGT
>DATHUN010000344.1:0-9370 GCA_035462205.1 Anaerolineales bacterium | reverse complement strand
TTACGCCTCTTTCTTCGGAAGAGCAGGTAGGTAATAAACGCGCGGTCCGGTGCCCAAGTTTTCACGCAGTCGGTAGGATGGATTCTCGTGCAGCGCCTTGCTTACATTCGATTCAGGATCATTCAAATCTCCGAACATACGCGCTCCCACAGGACAGACATTTACACAGGCAGGAGTAGCATCCGGATCTACACCTGGTTTCAGACCCATGGAGAGTCCGCGGTCAATGGTCTGATAGCAGAACGAACATTTCTCCGGTACGCCGCGTGGACGCCGTTCTATTTCCGGGTCGCCCCATTCTGGAACTGCAGGGTTAACACCCGTAAACTTCTCCCAGTTGAAGGAACGCGCCTCATATGGGCAGACGATCTGGCAGTACCGACAGCCGATGCAACGGTCATAATCCATCATCACGATACCATCGTCCCGGTAATAGGAAGCCTTCACCGGACAGACTTCCACGCAGGGGGCTTTTTCACAGTGCATGCAGGGGCGAGGCAAAAAGACTTGCTTATCACCCATCATTCCCTGAGGAACCACTTTGTTCCATTGAATATCAGGGTTGACATCGTTATGAGCCTGGCATGCCAGTGTACAGTAACCGCATCCAATACACTTCGATTGATCGATCACCATTGCCCATTGGTGTTCGCCCTTCGGAGCACCACTGGAGGCTTTGCCCGCTGTGACGGCACGCGCTCCCGCAGCAACCGCGACGCCAACAGCACCCAGTTTGAGGAATTCACGTCGGTTGACGTTCTTAGTCATTATTGTCCTCCCGTTCATGCTTGACGATCCGTCGATACCAGCGCTCCAGCCATGGGGCAAGGACCATGCCCCCAGCTAAACCGAACAAACCCGCCAGAGTGGAGAATCCGATTGGGCTCACGGGCGCAGGCTCTGGCGTCACGGAGGCGAGCTGAACTTCTTCCAGTGCAGGAGCCGGGGCAGATGTCACATTCGTTTCACTTGGTTCTGTGGGACTGTGCATTTCTTTCTGATGGCAAGTGTTGCAGGAATCCAGGCTGGCATTAAAAGAGTGATCCGGGACGGTATGTGCAGTGCGGTCTGCAGTTTCAATATGCTTTAAGTGGCAGTCCACACACGTTACACCTTGTTGACTGTGAGTGCTATACGGGAAGCTCATGCTGTGCTCTTTGTGACAGTTAATGCACAGAGTTGAAACGTCATCTGTAGTTGGAGCTTCTCCGCGCGGCCCGGCAACTTTCTTGAGCGACGCGCTGTGTGGATCATGACAGGTGGCACAGTCCATGCCGCGTTGGTAGTGGGTGCTTACCTTCCAGTTCTGCCAGCCAAACCGTGTGTCGCTGTGACACCGCCCGCACAGATCGGTAGAACGGTCTATCGGCATAGGTGTCTTTGGGTGATCAGCGGGGGCGGGTCCATGGCAAGCTTCGCACGTGACGCCGTCAGCTTTATAAGTTGCGGTGGCGGGGTCGTAACCGGTCGTGTGGCAAACCAAACAAGCCCCAGGCTTGCCCTGAGTTGCCCACGCATCCAAAAATACAGGGTCCGTTCCGGCCTTGCCATGAGGGCCATTTTCCCAGGTTATTTGGAATTCCGTATGACAAACGGCACAATCGGTAGGGTTGGCGTTGGCCTGCCCGGACGGGGGTGTGGTTCCCTGTGCACTTGCGATAATCAAAGTAACGCCCGCGGTCAGTAGGGCAAATATTATGGCGATCAAAAAACGTTCAATACGCGAGCTCATATTCTACAATCTCCTTGGTTCGATAGTCAGTGTAGGTACAGGCGCCTCGATGAAGACCTTGCATGTTATGCAGTCTTCATTCAGGTAACCATTGGGCAATCGATACACCTGCCAGCAAGGTAATGAGGATTTGGCACCCGGGCATTTTTCCATTTCGTCGGACGGACAGCCCTTAATCTTCCAGCAATCCGGCTTGTTGGTGGGCAAAGGCTGTCGCGCTGCTTCTGCCTGCCAGCGTGCATCCAGACGGCGGAGCAGGAAGACCAATATAGCGGTCCCGAGGATAGGGATGGCAAGACGCAGAAAAAAGCCTAGGACGATATAAAGAACAGAAATCAAGGTGTCCATAGATGCTCAGATCTGAAACCAATACTTGATTTCCCGCCTGCGTGCCCATTCCCCCAGCGTGATCAACAATGCAAACGGCACCCCAAGCCTGGCAACCAATAAAAACACCAATGCTATGCTTGTCATGAGATTCTCCTTTCGTTCATTCGCCCCTAGTGTATGAGAATCGCTTAAGAAAGTGAATTCGTTAGATTACCAATCTTTGGGTTGGATAATCTACCAAATCACCTGTTCGCTTTATGGGTGCTTGAACAAATCTAGACCCATAAGTTTCCGGTATTCGAGTACGGTCATGGGGTGTTCTACCCAAAATTGTATAAAGTTTGTGATTCCGACCCCTTTTGTGAAATCTATTACATTCATCTGCCGTGGGGAATGACATCTGTTATTCCCCCATAAGATACTTTAGATTAAGATGAAAGAGACATTAAAACCAAACTTCCCTACTTATAGTCCCTAGGAGGTGCAGTCACTAGAAATAACATTACAGCTGCTGCTCAGAAACCCACTGAAAGGAGAATTACGAAACTAATGAAAAAAATTTTATTGCTTCTCGGAACCATGCTTTTATTTGCAGTCGTTTTAGTCGCCTGCGGAGGAAAGCCGGAACCAACAGCCGCTCCCACAGCTGCCCCTGTGGAACAGACGCCCACATCTGCACCCGTGGAAGTCCCCAATTTAGCGGCTTGGGAAGCCTCACCCCATCACGCCGTAGACACCGAACCGTTCCGTCACTGGGATAGTGAAGATCCCGCAGAAGTGCCTGTGGCTTGTGCACGTTGTCATACCAATGCCGGTTATCAAGATTTCCTCGGCGCTGATGGTTCTGCACCCGATGTTGTCGATGCTGCTGTTCCTGCAAAGGACTCGCAGGGCATCCAGTGTATTACATGCCACAATCCTGTGGCTTCGAACTTAAACGAAGTTGCCTTCCCCGGTTATGAACTCGACAAGGATGGCAATCCTGTTCCATACGTTGTTAAGGGTTTTGGTGATGCGTCGCGCTGTCTCGTTTGCCACCAGGGACGTGAGTCCAAGGCTTCCGTAGATGCGCAAATCGCACAATTCAAAGCTGAAGATCTGGATGCCGTTGTTGCCCCGATCAAGGATGATAAAGGCAATGATGTCAAATTCGGCTTCCGTAACATCCATTACTATGCCGCCGCTGCCACACTCTACGGAACCCAGGTCAAGGGCGGATATGAATATGATGGCAAGATTTACGACGCCAAACATGCGCATGTAGAAGGTTATGACACCTGTATTGGTTGTCACGATCCTCATACCCTTCAGGTGAAAGTGGACCAATGCGCGAATTGCCATGAAGGCGTGGCAAGTGTTGATGATCTGAAGAATGTGCGCGTCGCTCAAGCCTCCGCTTGGGACTACGACGGCGATGGTAATAAAGAAGAAGGCATGTACTACGAGATCCAGGGCTTACAGGAAGCTTTGCTGGCTCAGATCCAAACCTATGCCAAGGATAAAGCGGGCGCTGAGATCAAATATGATGCCGCCACTTATCCTTACTTCATGGGTGCCGATGGCAAGAATTATGCGAACTGGACGCCCCGCCTGCTCAAGGCTGCCTACAACTACCAAGTCTCGATCAAGGATCCCGGCGCGTTCGCCCACGGCAACAAGTATATTGTTGAGTTGCTCCACGATTCAATTGAGGATCTTGGCGGTGACGTGAGCAAGCTTGCCCGCGATGACGCTGGTCACTTTGCTGGCAGCACGATGCCGTTCCGTGACTGGGACGCTGAAGGCGAAGTTCCTTATGGCTGTGTGAAGTGCCACACGGCTGACGGCCTGCCCATGTTCCTCCAAAATGGTGGAACCACGGTTGTTTCGTCAACTGGTTCAACTTTGACCACAGGTGTCAGTGCATTGCCCATTAGCAATGGTTTCAAATGTTCGACCTGCCACGATGAAGCCAATTGGCCCAATCGCTATGCAGTAGCATCCGTGACCTTCCCGAGTGGCAAGACCGTAAGTTTCGGCGGTAAGGATGCTGATGGCAAGTTTGTTGCCGACGACTCCAATCTCTGTATCGCCTGTCACCAGGGTCGTGAGTCCACTGCCAGTGTGAACGCTGCACTGCGCGGCAAGGAAGCCAATACCGTCGACGCGAAGATCAGCTTCAAGAACATCCACTACTTTGCTGCCGGTGCAACCTTGTTCGGCAATGATGCCCAGGGTGCCTACCAGTATGAAGGTAAGGATTACGTTGGTCAAAATGTGACCCACCCGCTGAATAAGTGTAAAGACTGCCATGATGTCCATGCTCTTGAGCCCAAGCTCGAAGCGTGCGCAGGCTGTCACGGTGGCGCCAAGCCGGAAGATATCCGCTTTACCACGGATACAACTGACTGGGATGGCGACGGCAATGTTACCGAGGGTGTAGCTGGTGAAATCCAGACTCTTTCCGATGCCCTTTATGCTCAAATCCAGGCGTATGCAACGGATAAAGCCGGTGTGGGCATTGTCTATGACACCGCTGCTTATCCGTATTTCTTCTTGGATAAGGACGGCGATGGCAAGGCAGACACTGATGATAAAGGTGCTGGTGTGACCTTCAACGGCAATTGGACCCCGGAACTTCTCAAGGCTGCCTTCAACTATCAATATAGCCAGAAAGATCCCGGTGTGTTTGTCCACAATCCGAAGTACGTTATGCAGTTCCTGATCGACTCGATTGAAGATCTGGGCGGCGACGTGAGCAAGTACACACGCCCCGAGACTCCTGCTCCTGCTCAGTAAGTCAGAGTACAAGGGCAAATAAAATGACGGGCGCTTCAGCGCCCGTCATTTTATTTCCTTAACCTGTGGCCCTTTTACAATGCCAGTTCCCTGATGACAGCGGATTTATGCTTTAATAATCCCTTTGCGGATGGCGTAACGGACCAATTCCGCCCGTGAGTGCAGATTTAGCTTACGCATCATATTCTCGCGGTGACGTGACACGGTTTTGGGTGAAATTACCAACGCCTTGGCGATCTCATCGTTGTTTGCGCCTTCTGCCACATAGGTGAGTACTTCGTGTTCCCGGTTTGTAAGATCTGAGGGGGCCGTTTCCTCTGAAGGACGACCACCGCTCAAAAAATCCCGGACCAGCAACTTTGCCAGGGATGGATATAAGTATACTTGCCCAGTTGCGGCTGCACGGATGGCGGTCAGCAATTCGTCGGGAGCCGCACGTTTCGGCACATACCCGGTCGCCCCTGCTTCCAGCATTTTGAAAAAGTATTCTTCATCTTCATGAATGGTCAACGCGACGATGGATACATCAGGCATATGTTTTTTGATCTCACGCGTCGCGTCGATGCCTGAGAGGTCCGGAAGGCCGATATCCATCAGGATTACATTGGGCTTGAGATGCATTGCCGCATCGATCGCTTCATGGGCGGAGGATGCTTCACCAATGATCTCAACATCGCGCTCGTTCTCGAGTAACATCCTCAATCCCGAGCGGACAACAGCGTGATCATCTACCAGCAGTAGACGTGTGGTCATCTCTTTACCTCTTCTGTGTGAAAACCAGCATATTCAAAAGCGGATGTTCCCAGATGGTGATAGGGAATTGTTGCTTCCACCTCGGTTCCATAACCTTGGCGAGATTGAACGGTGACCGTGCCGCCCAAAAGCGCCGCCCGCTCTTCCATGCCTGCCAAACCCAATGAAGGACGATTCGTTCGTCTTTCTTGCACCTGGTTGCGGTCAAAGCCAATTCCATTGTCAAACACACTGATGCGAACATTTTTTTCATCAAAGTGCAAATGGATGTTGACATGTGTCGCCTGGGAGTGTTTGATAATGTTGTTCAAACTTTCCTGGACGATACGGAACACAGTAATTTTCATTGCATCATCGAGATCACATTCCTCGCCGTGAATATCCACACGGATACTGAAAGGCAGATGTTCCTGAACCCTTGTAGAATACCAACGGATCGCTGCAGACAAACCAAGATCATCCAAATGAGAGGGACGCAGGTCGGTCATCAGGCGCTGGAGCTCTTGTAGAGAGTCGGCCGTTAATGTTTCGAGTTTGTGCAAGGTGTTCAACGCATCTTTATTGCGAGGACCAAGCCGTCCTTCGAGACCGCGCAGGCCCATACCGATGGCAGTGAGCGCCTGCCCCGTTTCATCATGTAGATCCCGGGCAATGCGCTGGCGTTCCGATTCCTGGGCGGCTACCACGCGACGAAAAAGCTCTGTCCGGAGCATCTCACGCTGTTGCGATTGTTCCAATTGTGCAGCCTGCAACTCGGCAATCTTACGTTCTGTCTCCACTTGAAAAGCGCGTAGAAAGCGGATGACAAATATTGCCGCGGCTACGGCAGTCGCTGCCCGGAACATCTGGATCGGGAAACCGAAGATTTGCCGGAATTCTTGTTCATTGATGTACTGGGAAAGAGTAAGCGGTGTAATCTTCGAAAAAATCTGACCGAACAGACCGTACCAGCCAAACGTGATGGCTGCCCACAAGGCATCCTGCCCAAAACGGTTCAGGCCGGAGCGGCGAAACGCTCGTTGCTGAGCGATCAGCCCGATCGCGGTCAGAACCGAAGCGGGCATCGCCAGGGTGTAGCGCGTCCACACATCGGCAAGGTCCCATAACGTTTGACCGGCGTATTCGCCGCGAAAGTTATACAGTCCGAAGACCCAGACCGCCTGCAGTCCGATGGGAATGAGCAGGATCAAACGCCGCTTAACTTCCGTGTCTGCCAGCAGAAAGCTTCCGAATGCAGCCAGGGAAATATAGGAAAATGCTAATGTAGCCAGTTGAAGCCCCCACATCATGGCGAGTTCGAAGCTGCTGATCGGATGCCCCATGAGCACATACATCTCCAGCCATTCATGTGCAGCATGGACCAGTCCAAAACCAGCGAGCGGAGGTAATGCCCGGCGCAGCCTGACATCTGATGCCCTCCCGCCTTCGATAGCCACAAGCAGACCCATGCTGAAAAAGGCAAGGCCATACACGAAATAGATGGGGACGATGTAAGGGACACCGAGGATCACAATGCGCCTGGTTCTTCTTTATGATGTAGATTGCTTTGCAAAAGACCTGCCTTTTTGCAGGTTTATTTCTAGATTCTTAATTTACTCCCACATGTCCGGCAGAAGCGATCACCTGCATGGGCGCGTGCACCGCATTCATGACAATACGCCTCTGCCTCGCGGTCATCGCCCTGCTGCTGTCCAGCGCGGCGACGGCGTGATTTTTGTTCGGTGGTTTGGGTGGAACGCCAATAGAAGAAGAGTGCCATACCGATCAGCGCCACGCCGAAGCCGCCAATCACCCAGGGCAGGTTATTGACCGATACACGTCCTTCTGTATTGGCACCAATTGGCTCGGCCGGCTGGATATTTGCACTGTTATCAGGCTTAGTAACGGCGTCGGATGCGCGCTCGTACTGGATTTTGAATTCATTCGCCTGTCCCATTTTTAGACCATTAGCGGTAATGAATCCAACCAGAGACCGGCCATCCTGGGATGTGGTGGTATTGGTAAATGGCGGGACAGCAGCCACCTGGGTGCTGTCGGCTGGGATTTGTGTGGTCACCGTAAATTCGTTCACGTCGTAATCACCAAACCAGCGGAAGGTATATGAGCGTTGGTTCCCACTTCGCGTTAACGGCTCGTAATACTCAATTCGGTAAGGGACATAGGAGGTAACCTTCAATTTTACGGTCTGCCAGTTGCCCTGTTCGGTGGGACCCGAAAAATCCATATTCACGAGCTGGCTATTTTCCATATATGCTACAGCAGTTAGATTTCCATCCTTGGGGAAACGCACAGTGACATCTACCGGTAAGGTCGTGCTCTCATCGACCATAAATTCATGAATCACCAGCATGCTGGGCCGGTCATATTCGGACCAAAGCTCGATATGAATGGACTTCAATTTGATTCCGCCCTGTGCCCCTGCTGTTGAGGGGAAGACCATCACTCCCACCAGCAGGATAAATAGTAGCCACTTGCGCATGAGTGGACCTCCAAAGTTATGATCGCTTCTATCAATCTTATCATGCAATGAAATTGGAGTAATGCAACAAACTGCACCAACATGGTGGAAGAATGTCACCCTCTGAAACCGTCACAAATCCCCGAAAAACGCTTATTTCAGTGCTTTGATCAACTGCCAGCACGCCCAATTTGCCGGCGCGGCGAGCCTATGTTTCTCGGCTGCTTTTACCACAGCCCCACAGATTGCATCGATCTCCGTGGGTGCGCCGCGCAATACATCCTGCAACATGGAGGACTGATTGGCGGCAGTTTTACGGGCTACATCCTCAGCAGCAGCAACGGGATCCTCGAAGGGGAGATGTATGTTTTCGGCAATTGCAACCTGAGCGGTTTCACGGGCGAGTTGCCCCATCAGCGCGCGCGCGCTGGGACGCTCCAATAATTCGCCGTTTTTGACGCGTAACAATGCCGTCAACGGATTGATCGCAGAATTGATAACGAGCTTTCCCCAGATCAGGGATGACGCATCATCCACGAGTTGCACGTTGAAATTCGCGGATGTCAACGCCTTTTCGAGCGGACCGAGAGCCGGGTTCCGTTCCATTGAGATAGGACCCTCGCCTCCGGCTTTGACCAGTCCGGGCCGCAGGAGAGTCGCTCCCGTGGTGGTAACGCCGAGGGCAACGCGCTTCCCGCCCAGGCTTCGAATGAGCGTCTCGCGGTTACCGAGTCCATTTTGGAGAGTGACGGCGAGTCCATCCTGGGCAAGACAATCTCTTAATTGTTCTGCAGCGCGTTCCGTCTGCCAGGCTTTGACAAGAACCAGTGCATGTTTTGTTCCAATGCAATCACGCGCATTAGCTGTGGCTTGAACCTGGAATTGGCTCTCCCTTCCATTTGGATCAATGAATCGAATGCCGTTTTCCTGAATGGCAGTTAATCCCTCTTGCCATGTTCCGAGCATGACCACGTCACAACCCGCTTGTGCCAGTCGCGCCGCAAACAGACTGGCTAATGCGCCTGTTCCGACGATCAAAATATGATCTCCCATGTTCTTATTTCTCAACAATACTGACCCGCAAGCGTCCAAAAATATAATTCGTGATGTTACCCGCTCCAACGATCGGCGGATCTTCGAATGCATACGTAACCAGATATCGTCCATTCCCAAATGATCTGAGTTGTGTTCCCTCCTGCTGATTCCTCAAGCCGTAGCAACGAAGCAATTCGTAGTCAAAGCTTCTTCCCTGGGTCAGCACGGCGGGATACCATTTTGTGAGCTTTTTTCCAAATTCCGGCACCCAATCCCACTTCCCG
>DATHUN010000343.1:0-1951 GCA_035462205.1 Anaerolineales bacterium | reverse complement strand
CCGGTCTCTTCGAACACTTCCCGTTCACATGCCTCCGCCAGCGACTCGCCCGGTTCGACCGCGCCTCCTGGCAGGCACCACTGGCCGTTATCCTGGCGCTGAGTCAACAGGAATTTCCCCTCGTGGTTAAAAAGAATTGCGGAAGTTCCTAAGCGAAGCTTTCCCTCCCTTCCAAGCCTGGGACCATAAAAGATCTGGGTCATATACACTCTCCTGGTTCTGCTGATTATCCCGCAAAACCAGAGAAAGTCCAACAACTGATGCTATCGGCGGTAAAATAATGCAAGTCCACATAATCAGTTGAGAAATGCAAACTCCGCTTCCAGACGTATTAAAAGTGAGAGTAATCCGTTGAATTCCAGCGCTGAACAGACGACGAGCCGCCTGAGCGATGAGATATTGGCATCGCAGGTCGCCAGAGGCAGTAGTGCTGCGCTGGAGGCTCTCTACGACCGGCACAGTGCCACGGTGTTTGGGCTGACGCTGAAAATTCTGGGCGACCGCGCCGCAGCCGAAGACGTGCTGCAGGAAACATTTTGGCGCGTCTGGAAAAGCGCCGAGACGTTCCAGCCGCAACGCGGTTCCTTCTCCGGCTGGCTGTTTCGGATCGCGCGCAACCTGGCGATTGACATGTACCGGCGTCGCAGCGTTCGCCCGCAGCCGATCGTCGGAGATGAGGAAAGCGGTTCGGTCCTGGACCGAACGCCGGATCCCGATATGGACGTGGCAGCACAAGCCGTATCTGCCCTGGAGACGAAACAGGTGCGCAGCGCGATGAGCCTGCTCCCCGGCGTCCAGAGACAGGTGATCGAGATGGCCTATTTTTATGGTATGACACGACAGGAGATTGCCGAAGCGACCGGGGAGGCGCTGGGAACGATCCACACCCGCGCCCGGCTGGCGTTACAAAAATTGCGCGAAGAATTGGAAAGGCAGAAGTTCGAAGGATAATCATGGATAACCACATCGAAGATCTATTACCGTTTTATGCGCTCGACGCGTTGACCGAGGAGGAGCGTGAACTGGTCGAAACGTATTTGGCAAAGCATCCAGAGGCGCGCGCCCAACTGGACGAAATGAACCGCGCCGTAGTGGCGGTGCCCCAGGACGTTGTACCGGTGGAGCCTTCACCACGCACGAAGCAGGCGCTTATGCAGCGCGTCTCGGCAGATGCGCAAGCGCGGTCGCGCTCTCTTGCAAAGAGTCAACCATCCCGGGAGAGCAGGTTTGCATCCTTCTTCCGCACATTCAGCCTGGCTGCCGCAGCCCTTGCCTTGATTTGGGTCCTGGTCCTCAATCTCCAGGTTGTGCGGATGAGAAATGAAATTGCTTCCTTGAATAACGCGCTGGCAGCACAATCCGATTCGTTGAATCAGATCATCCAAAAGCTGCCGCAGAATAATCCGTCGGGCACGATCACCGTCTCTCTCAAAGGGACGAAGGCTGAACCCCAGGCACAGGGGCAGTTGATTGCCAACCCCAGCAGTCAATCGGCGGTTTTAGTGGTGACGGGATTGCCTCCTCTTGAGCCCGGCAAAACGTACCAGGTGTGGCTGATCGCCAATGCGCCCGTCAGCGCCGGTCTGCTTACTGTAGACGCCAATGGACAAGGTGTCTTGATCATCACCTCGACAGAGTCGATTGGCTCGTTCAAGTCGCTGGGAATTTCGGTGGAGCCTGCTGGTGGCAGTCCGCAGCCCACAGGAGATATTGTGGTGCTGAGCGATTTGTAAAATTCGGGTCAGGTCATTCTAAGCGACGCTTGCATCGAAGTGCAGGTGCGCGAAAAATCTGTGACATACACAGAAGAGTGTTGAGAAATCTCTCGACACTCTTTTTATTTCCATAAATGCAAAATACAGGAGCCTGCGTAAGCATAGATAGGTATACCAATCATGAGCTCAATGATTTTCGTGGAAGGAGGCAAGCCAAATTCAGAAAAAGCGATCTG
>DATHUN010000342.1:0-4698 GCA_035462205.1 Anaerolineales bacterium | reverse complement strand
CGGGGCCTCGCCCGCATCGAAACTATCCAGTTATTAAGAACATGTCTCAAGCGCTTTACCGCAAATACCGACCGAAACAATGGGACGAAGTGATGGGGCAGGACCACATCGTCACTACGCTCAAGAATGCCATTGCGGCAGATCGTGTCGCGCATGCGTATCTCTTCGCCGGTTCGCGCGGGACAGGAAAGACTACGCTGGCGCGACTCTTGGCGAAAGCGGTCAATTGCTTGAATCCCGATCCAAAGAAACGCCCCGATAATGAGTGTGAAAACTGTAAAGCCGTCAATGAGAATCGGTTTCTCGATCTGATTGAAATTGATGCGGCCTCCAACACCTCGGTAGATGATGTCCGCGATTTGCGCGATAAGATCAATTTCTCGCCGTCCCAGGGCAAATTCAAGATCTACATTATTGACGAAGTCCACATGCTTTCGACCGCGGCGTTCAATGCTTTACTCAAAACGCTCGAAGAGCCACCTCCTCATGCGATCTTTGTTTTAGCGACCACCGAAATTCACAAAATCCCTGCCACAGTACTCTCGCGTTGTCAGCGCCACGAATTCCGACGAGTGCCTGTCGATGAGATTGTTACGAACTTGAAGAAGATTGTCAAAGCGGAAAATATTCAGGCAGATGATGATGCATTAATTCAAATTGCCCGTCAGTCGGCCGGTGGAATGCGCGATGCGATCTCGCTGCTCGATCAGCTTTCTTCTACGGGCGATAAGATCACGCTCTCTCTCGCACAAAATGTACTGGGTACGGCAACCAGTCGAACGGTGTTGGATGTTCTTTCATCCCTCATGGATCATGATCCCGCTCATGGACTTGAAGCCATTCATCAGGCGCTCGATGCGGGAGCGGATCCACGCTCGCTGGCGCGGCAGATCGTGGAGTATCTACGTGGGCTTATGCTCATTCAAATGGGCAATACCAACCAGGTGGAAGCCACAGCCGATGTCAAAAAGCAGATGCAGTCCCATGCAAAGTCGTTCACGACAGGTGAAGTCCTGCGGATGATGAAAGCATTCAATAGCGCCGCCACCGATCTGCGCGGCGGCTGGCAGCCATCTCTCGGTTTGGAACTTGCCCTTGCGGAAGTGTTGGACGCGCCGAATAACTCGGTCCCTATGCCTGGCCTGGCTCGTCAGACACAATCCTCTATGTCTTCTCAGGATAAGCCTGCTCCCGTTCCTCAAAAGGCATCCAAGCCGGTTGAGGAGTCCGAATCGCCGCATCCTGTAGAAAGAGATGCCGCCATCAGCGTGGGAGAGATCGTCAAAGCCTGGAAACATATGTCTGCTACGCTTCCCAAGGCGCAGGCGAATCTTTCGGCGCTCATGAATTCCGTCCGAATGATTGATATCCAGGACAATACATTGATATTGGGTTTAGCCAGCGATGTGCTTGTCTCAAAGATTGACAAGCCCGACCAGATCGAGGCAATACAGAGATTAATCAAAGAGCAGTTCGGTGTCGATATGAATATTCGTTGCATGGTAACGAATGCCAAAGGAAAGATTCCTCCCAACGTGCCGCAAGATGGAATGGTGGCGACTGCCATCCAACACGGCGGTGAGATCGTGGATATGTAAAGACCTATAGTACTTATAATTAATTTGAAGACCGAATACTGAAAGAATGAGGTGTTCTTATGGCAAAAGGATTTAATAAAGGTCCGCAGATGGGCGGCGGGGGAATGATGGCACAATTGCAAAAGATGCAGCAGCAACTGGCGGAAGCACAGGCGAAGCTCGCTGAAGAAACGGTCACAGCCACAGCCGGTGGCGGCGCAATCAAAGTCACAATGACAGGCGATCAGAAGTGTCGTTCCGTGGAAATCAACCCTGATTTCCTCAAGGATATGGATGCGGAGATGCTCCAAGATCTTGTTCTCTCGGCAGTCAATATGGCACTCGACCAATCCCGCGCTCTTGCAGAAGAAAGATTGGGGCCGCTCGCAGGCGGACTACCGTTCTAGAATATGAAACTTGGCGTTTCAGAAATTGCAATTCTGGCTTGCTGGGGTTCCTCAATATTGACTGTGATTGGCACTATCATTTACTTAATTGTCAAAAAGGTAAAGAAAAACTAACTTATGCTTTTACCCGAATCGATTCAATCCGTAATTAATTCGTTGGAACGATTGCCGGGAATCGGACCAAAATCCGCTTCCCGGTTGGCGTTCTATCTCTTGCGCGCGCCGGATGAGGTCTCACAAGATTTATCCACAGCACTGGCAAACTTAAAGGCAAAGACGGCATTTTGCCAGGAATGTTTTAACATCACAGAAGCTGGACATGAACGATGCGAAATATGTGAGTCATCCCGGCGAGATGGAAGCCTCATCTGCGTTGTGGAAGAGGCATTAGACGTCCTTGCGCTGGAGCGTACGGGCGGATTCCAAGGCAAATATCATGTATTACAGGGAGTATTATCTCCCATTGAGGGAATCGGTCCGGACGATCTTAAGATTAAACAATTGGTCGCTCGCGTATCGAGCGGCGGTATCAAGGAAGTGATCCTGGCTACCAATCCCAGTATGGAAGGGGATGCGACTGCCCTTTACTTGCGTCAACAGCTGGAGCCGTTGGGTGTAAAAGTCACACGACTCGCGCGTGGCTTACCAGTTGGCGGCGATCTGGAATATGCGGATCAGAATACATTGTTGCGGGCTTTATCTGGAAGACAGGAAATGAACTAATCAAACAGTCACCGTGAAGGTGACTGTTTGATTTTAGAGTATGAAAATTACGATCCTCACCTATGGTTCGCGTGGCGATGTGCAGCCCTTCATTCCGCTATCCTGCGGATTAATGGCACGCGGACATACAGTCAAGTTAGCCGCGCCATCGCGTTTTCAAGCTCTTTTGGAGGAGCACGGCATTGATTTTGTACCTTTGGCCGGCGATCCTGTAGAGTTGAGCAAGCGCTTGAATGATTCGGGACAAAACTTCATCAAACTGATTAGCGAACTCATGGATCATGCGATCCAAATAGGCGCGGATGTTCTGCAACAAACTGAGGAAGCCTGCAAAGATGCAGATTTCATTATTCATACTTTTATGCACGCGGTTGGCGGTCATACGATTGCGCGTGAAATGAATATTCCTGATGTTCACATTCAGCTCTTCCCCATGTTTACTCCTACGGGAGATTATCCCAATGTCACTTTCGCTGATTTAAAGCTACGCATGCTCAATCGATTGACGCATCACATTTCCCGGTGGATAACAGTTTGGTCTGCTCGAAGTGGTTTCGAACAAGTACGCCGTCGTGCGAATCTTCCAAAACGAAAATTGTATTCCCCCTTTGACTTCAATTTCCCTCGCTCGCCAACCCCTATCCTGTGCGCGTGGAGTCAAAACGTCTTGCCACCTTCAAAAGATTGGAATTCAAATGTTCATGTCACGGGGTATCTATTTGATGATTCCTATACAGGCTACCAACCAACGATTGCGTTAGAGAAATTTCTTCAGAGAGGTGAGCCTCCCATTTGCATCTCGTTTGGAAGTATGATGAATCGAGAGGCTAAAAAGATCGATCAAATTATCCGCGATTCAGTAAGGCAAACAAATAATCGTGGAATAATTCTCTCCGGCTGGAGTAACGTCAAGAATGAATCATCGAATGATATTCTTTACCTTGATGCTGTCCCTCACCAATGGTTGTTACCGCGCTGCAAGATGATTCTTCATCACGGTGGGGCAGGGACAACATCCGCCGGCTTGCGTGCGGGAATTCCAAGCATCGTGATCCCCTTTACAGCCGATCAACCATTCTGGGGAAGTCGAGTCCATGCCATGGGAGCAGGGCCGCACCCCATTCCTTTAAAGAAGCTTTCTGTGGACGACCTCGCACGCGCAATTCTTGAGGCGGATGACTGTGCTATTCGTATACGTGCTCAACGGATCAGTGAAGCATTGAGCAACGAAAATGGAGTTGGAATGACTATCAAATTAATCGAAAAATATTCTTATGAATTTCAGAGATTTTAACTACCTAAGGTTAACGAAGGCTATGGTATGATCCCGCCGTTCTAAAAGAACAAGGTGAATGCAAAGATCACTCACGCAGCGTTTCATGGATAAATAAGAGAAAACACAATTTTTAAGGTAGATTGCCTGATAACTCTTGACAAATCGAAACAAATGTATATAATGACCGTCCGCAGTACAAAGCGAGTGAATGTACAAGTCAGAAATGACTGAACATATGTAAAAAGAAAGAGCGATTTTCAAGTAAGTTGTCTGATAACCCTTGACAAATCAAAATAAATACATATAATTACCATTCGCCAGTACATATAGTAAGATCTCGTCCCCTTGACAGATCAATGAAAACTGAGTAATAGTCTCTAGTCAGAGACACAAGCCTGTGGGTTTTGCAGTCTGACGAGCCGATGTCGAAAGACAAAAGACATCGGTGTTTTTGTCTGTAAATCCCTTGACAGGCCAAAGTGGTGCGAGTAAAATCCAGCCCGCTTTGAACCCTGAACTTTAACAACTGAACAGTGATAGGAAGCAACAACTCTGTCGATCCAGTAAATATTCCGTATAAACTACACTCGCAAGAGTGAAAAATTTTTTGCGGAGAGTTTGATCCTGGCTCAGGATGAACGCTGGCGGCGTGCCTAATACATGCAAGTCGAACGAGGTGCTTTTGTAGCAATACGAGAGTATCCTAGTGGCGAAC